>CAZUWC010000254.1:0-3720 GCA_964623935.1 uncultured Halobacteriales archaeon | reverse complement strand
TGGACTCGATTTCCTTCTACGTCGACGCCTCCCGTGCCGAGGAGGCCGAGGCGCTCCTCCACGAGGAGGTCGTCGACGACGAGGCCCTCTCCTCGATCACTCTGGAGGAGGGCATCGGTGTCATCCGGGTCACCGGCGGCGACCTCACCACCCAGCGCGACGCCGTCAAGCAGGTCATCGACCCCCTCGCCGAGACCCACATCTACGTCCACGACGTCATCACGAGCGCCACGTCCGTCTCTGTGTTCGTCCCCTGGAACGACCGCGAGACCGCCCTCGAACGCATCCAGGACGTCTTCTGATACACAATCGTCCGTATACTGCGTCGAGTTCGCTCCCGCGTTTATCGCCCGTCTCTGAGGCGCGACCCGATCCGGTCGGGCAGGCCGGCCTCGCGGACCGCGTCGACGACCCGGTCGACGTCGTAGGTGACGCGGTGTTCCGTGACCGCCGGCGCCTCGAGGTTCACCACTGCGTAGGCGGCCTGCGGGTCGCCGTCCCGCGGTTGTCCGACACTACCCGGGTTCAGCACGACGCCCTCCTCGTAGACCTCGTGGTGCTGGACGTGGGTGTGGCCCATCACGAGGACGTCCTCCTCGCCGAGGAGGTGCGGGCCGAACTCCGCCGGATAGGTGTAGCGGTCGGGGTTCTCGGGGTGGCCGTGGACGAGTTTCACCCGGCCCTCACAGGTCAGACGCTCGTCGGGAAGGCCCGCCAGCCACTCGATTTGGTCGTCGTCGAGTGTCTCGCGGGCGTGGCGCACGCCGGCACCGGCCATGCTGTTGAACCCGAAGGCAGTCTCGCCGGCCACCGCCCGGTCGTGGTTGCCCATCACCGTCGGAATCTCGCGCTCGCGGACGGTTTCGACGCACTCGGCGTGCCAGGGGTTGTATCCCACGACATCGCCCGCACAGACGAGCGCGTCCACGTCGGGCATGTCCGCGAGTACCGCGTCGAGCGCGACCCGGTTGCCGTGGAGGTCCGAGATGACACCGACTTCCATACCCCCACTCGACGGTCACCCGTCTTAAGCGGTGTCCCTCGCTGGGTTTTTTGCTCCCGGTGTGAACGTCCACGTAGATGCACCCCGACGCGGACGCGGACACCAACGCGGACGACGGCGCCGACTGGGACGGCGACCTGGAGTCGATCCCCGGCGTCGGCGAGAAGACCGCCACAGCCCTCGCGGAACTGGACGACCCCGCGCGCGCCCTGGCGGCGGGCGACGTCGCGACACTCGCTCGCGCACCGGGGGTCAGCGAGGGCCGGGCCGCCCGCATCGCCCGCGGGGCCATCCGCAAGCGCCACGACGACCCCGGGGGGTTCGCCGCCACCCCGCGGGCCCGAGAAATCCACCGGGACGCACTTGCCCTCCTCCAGAAACGGACCGTCACCGACTACGCCGAGAAGCGCCTGGAGACGCTGTATCCCAGCGGCGCTCGCTCGCGCATCGCGGAGGTCCGCGATTTCACCGGGCGGGCACTCGAGCGCGACCCCGACCCCGCAATCGGCGAGGCACTCGCGGACGTCCAGCCCCTCGAAGCGCCCGCGGACGTGCGGGTCCGGGACCGGTGTCTCGCGACACGGGACGCCGAGACCTACGCCGCGGCCCGCGAGGCCGTCCCCGAGGTCAGCGTCGAGGTGGTCGACGACACCAGGCAACTCGCGGAACTCGCCCGCGGGTACGCGACGGTGATCGCGCTGGACGACTCCTTTGCCGGCGTCGACGTCGAAGGCGACGTCCGCGTCGAACCCGGCGCGCTCTCGGACCCGGTCGCGGTCGTCCCCGAACGCGCGCTCTCGTTTTTCGCGGCCAACCGCGACCGTATCCGCGCCGCCGTCGAGGTCCACCGCCTCGCCGACGTGGACCCGCCCTGTGACCTCGACGCTCTCGAAGACGCACTGGCCGAACTCGGCCCCGACGGGTCGGTGCGCGGCGACGACGAACTCGACCGCCTCTCGGCCGCCGTGGAGGGTCTCGACGCGGCCGTCTCGACAGCAGAGCGCGTCGCGAACGACCACCTGCGCGAGGCCATCGAACAGCGGGACGTCACCATCGAGGGGACGGACCTGCTGTCGCTGGTCGAACGGGGCGCCGGCGTCGACTCGCTACTGGAGCGGGAACTCGCCGACGAGTACGCCGACGCCGTGAGGGCGGCCCGCGAGCACCTCGTCGATGCGCTCGCCCTCCGGGACCGGGCTGACCTCGCCCGGCGGGCCTTCGGCGAGGAACCGACCTACCCCGTCGAACACAGCGAGGAGGTCCTCGCCCGCCTGCGCGAGGAGCTGACGACGGCCCGTGACCGCCGGGCGGCCCGCCGCAAGCGCTCGCTCGCGCGGGACCTGGCCGACCGCCGCGAGGCCGCCACGGCGCTCGTCGACGCCGCCCTCGAACTGGACGTCGAACTCGCAATCGCCCGCTTCGGGGCCGACTTCGAGTGTACGATGCCCGAGTTCGGGGGCGAGGGGTTCACCATCGAGGGTGGTCGGTCGCCCCTGCTGGACGTTCCATTCGAAGAGGTGGAACCGGTCGACTACGGCGTCGAGGGGGTGGCCCTGCTGACGGGCGTCAACAGCGGCGGGAAGACCTCGACGCTCGATTTGGCGGCGCTCGTCGTCACGCTCGCGCACATGGGCCTGCCCGTCCCCGCCGAGGACGCCCGGATCGAGCACGTCGCGGAACTCCACTACCACGCCAAGACCCAGGGCACCCTGGACGCGGGCGCCTTCGAGTCGACGCTGCGGGAGTTCGGCGACCTCGTGGCCGGCCTCGACGACCGGCCGGTCCTGGTGCTGGTCGACGAACTCGAGAGCATCACCGAACCCGGCGCGAGCGCGAACATCATGGCCGGCATCCTCGAAACCCTGGCCGACCGCGGCGCCACGGCGGTGTTCGTCTCGCATCTCGCCGGCGAAATCCGCGAGGCCGCCGACCGCGCCATCGCCGTCGACGGCATCGAGGCCGAGGGGCTGGCAGACGGCCAGTTGCAGGTCGACCGCACGCCCGTGAAGGGTCGGCTCGCGAAGTCGACGCCGGAACTCATCGTCGAGAAACTGGCCACGGACGGCGACGGCGGGGACGGTGACGGCGAGGATGGGGAGTCCGAGCGGGACTTCTACGCATCGTTGCTGGAGAAGTTCTGACCCGGGACCGTCGACGACGTACTTTTTTGAGCCATCCTGGCGAACCCGGCCGTATGGAAGTCGACATCTCGGCCGTCCTGGAGGGGGGCTACGAGAAGGCCGTGGCACGAACTGGGTTACAGTTCGCCGCAGTGTTCTTCGTCCTCTCGGTGTTGAATGCGCTGTTCGCGCCCGAACCGGAGACACTCCCGCTCGAGCAGTCGCCCGTCGGGGACGTCGCGCCCGCGGCGGGCGGCGGGCCAGCGGGGCCGTCGCTGGGACTGTCCCCGACTGTCGCGGGCCTCCTCTCGCTGCTCGTCACGATTCTCACCGCGCTCGTCACCATCGCGGCGTTACGGACCTTCGTCGCCGGCGAGACCGAGGCCATCCCCGAGGAGTACGTCACCCGGAACGTCGCGTGGGTGGCTGTCAACTTCGTCATCGGGGGCGTCGCGTTCGTCATCGTCATCGGTATCGGGCTGGTCTTTCTGGTCGTCCCGGGACTGTTCCTGCTGGTGAGTCTCTTCTTCTGGCAGGTGTTTATCGCCGTCGAGGACGAGAACTTCGTCGAGGCGTTCCGGCACAGCTGGCAACTGA
>CAZUWC010000253.1:0-3743 GCA_964623935.1 uncultured Halobacteriales archaeon | reverse complement strand
TCATCTACGCCACCATCGACGCAGTGGCGGCGGCGCTGGCGGTCAACGTCGCGCTGACGCTGCTGGAACCGACCTGGCTGCCCGCAGCCTGGGAGTTGGGCGTGACGGTCCCGGGGGAGGTCGCGGAGACGCTCGACGTCGTCGGCACGGTGTCGGTCCCGGGACAGGCACTCGTCGGGTTCGGCCTCGGGCTGGTCGTCCTCCTCGCGGAGGTCGCCTGGCGGGTGCGCCGGCCGCTCGTCGAGCAGTTCGAGGCCGGCAATCCCGAGGTGGCGGAGGCGCTGCGGACGGCCCGCGACGCCGTCGAGAGCGGTGCCGACTCGGAGATGGCCCGGCGCCTCTACGCTGATGTCCTCGAACGCCTGCGGGAGACCTCCAGCATCGCGCTGGTCGACCTCCGGCGGGTGACGCTCACCGTGGTCCTCGTCGTCGCGCTGAGCGCGGCGTCGGTCCAGGCGACGGTCCACGAGGTGACGCTCTCGGGTGCCGACGACGAACCCGAAATCGAGGGCTCCGCCGACAACGAGTCGGTGGAGTTCTCGGGTCTCGAGGACGGGAACTCGGTACTCGGCGAGGAGAGCGCCGCCGAGACCGGGGGCGAGAACCTGACGGCACGCGTCGAGTCGACGGGCGGCGACGAGGAGATCGACGACCCGCAGGAGTTCCCGGGCGACGTCGGGGGCACGGGCGGTGGGGCCGACGGCTCGGTCGAGAGCCAGCAGGCGGGCTTCGAGCGCCAGGAAGAACTCGAGGACGCCGAACTGGTCCGCGAGTACAGCGTCCGCATCCGACAGGAGGAGTGAATGTCAGAGAGCGATATCGACGCGATACAGGCAAAGATCGAACGGGCACGCGAGGAGGTCGGCAAGCGCATCGTCGGCCAGCGCGAGGTGCTCGAACAGCTGTTCGTCTGCATCCTCGCGGACGGCAACGCACTGCTCGAATCGAACCCCGGCCTCGGGAAGACCACGATGGTCCGGACGGTCGCCGAGGTGACCGACCTCGGGTTCTCCCGGATCCAGAACACCCCCGACCTGATGCCATCCGACATCACCGGCACCGAGATCATCCGCGAGACCGAGGAGGGCCGTGAGTTCGTCTTCGAGAAGGGCCCCATCTTCGCGAACGTCGTCCTCGCCGACGAGATCAACCGGGCGACGCCGAAGACCCAGGCCGCGCTCCTGGAGGCGATGCAGGAGCGACAGGTCACTGCGGCGGGGGACACCTACCAGCTGCCGGACCCCTTCTTCGTGCTGGCGACACAGAATCCCCTCGACCAGGGCGGCACCTACGCCCTGCCGGAGGCACAGACCGACCGGTTCATGCTCAAACTGATCGTCGACTACCCCGGCTACGACGAGGAGCGCGACATCGTGGACATCTACACCAGCGGGAGTCAGACGGTGCCCGTCGAGCGGGTGCTCACGCGCGAGGAAATCCGCCGGGCACAGGCACTCGTCAGGGACATTCCCATCGCCGAGGACTTGCGGGACAGAGCCGTCGAACTGGTCCGGAAGACACGCGAGGCCGACGCCGTCGAGTTCGGTGCCAGTCCCCGGGCGAGCATGGCGCTGGTCGTGACCGCCAAGGCCAGGGCCTTCCTCCACGGTCGGACGCACGTCGCAGGCGAGGACATCGAGGCGCTGGCCGCGCCGGTGCTCCGGCACCGCATCATCCTCGACTTCCGGGCCGAGCGCGAGGGGCAGACGGCAGACGACGTGGTCGCTGACCTCCTATGACCATCGACCCGGGGTTTCTGGACGAACTCGACCGGTTCCAGGCCGCACTCGACCGCGAATCCAGCGCCCTCCGGCAGGGCGAACAGGAGTCGCCCCGCATCGGCGAGGGGCTCACCTTCTCCGACTACCGGCGCTACTCCCCGGGCGACGACACCCGGCTCATCGACTGGAAACTGTTCGCGCGGACCGAGGAGTACTACATCAAGCAGTACGAGGAGGAGCGCAACCTCACCGTCCACGTCCTGCTCGATTCGAGCGCGTCGATGGACTACGGCGACGAGGCGACCCACAAGTTCGAGTACGGCGCCAAGATCGGACTCGGGTTCGCCTACCTGACCGCCGAGGAGAACAACGACTTCGTCTTCGGAACCTTTCGGGACCGCTACGAGCGCCTCGACGCCGGCCGGTCGAACCGCGGGGAGATACTCGACCTCGTCGACCAGGTCAACGAGACCACCCCCGAAGGCGATGGTGACATCGAGGAGGCGCTCGCCGCGTACACGGACCGCATCCGAACGAAATCGCTGGTGGTCGTCGTCAGCGACTGCCTCTACGACCCCGAGGCCGTCGAGTCGGGAATCGCGGCCCTGGCGCGGACCGATTCGGACGTGCTCGTCGTCCGCCCCATCGCGCCGGGGGAACGCGACCCCGACGTGGTGGGTGACGCGCTGTTCGTCGATCCCGAAACGGAGGACACCCGGCGGTCGTACTTCAGCGGGTCGCTCGCACAGTCCTACCAGTCCCGTCTCATGGGCCACGTCGACGACGTCTCCGACCGCGTGACCGGCCTTGGCGAGGACCACGTGGCCGTCGACACCGGCCAGGAGTACTTCGACTCGTTCGCCTCGGTCTGGCTGGGGTAGATAGAACCGCAGACTGACAGTAACGGCGTGCAACACTTAGAGGATAGAGGGTGTACGCATCAAAGGAACCGTTCGTCGGCTTCCTTTGAGTGAATCGTTGACTCCGAGGCGGTGAGCCACCCGGTATCCACATCGGCTGGAACGTCAAATTCGGGAACAAATGGCTTGATGTCCAGCAAGGGTGTCTGATCGACGACATCGATACCGTTGACGGTTACCACTTGGTCTGTGATAGATTCGACCTCGACGACAGAGAGGCCGATTGGATTCGGACGCTGCGGGGCTCGCGTCGCAAAGACTCCCCGCTGTTCGTCATCGAGGAACGGTTCAACCTCCAGCGGAGTCGCGTCCTCAGCTGCATGAAAATGATACAGCAGGATACAATGCGAAAATCCGTCGAGATCTTTCAGCCCATCTGCGTACGCTTCCATGAGTTCAACAGTTCCCTCTACAGCGGCATCTCCGACTGGTTGGATCGGCATTCCGTCCGGTGATTCGAACGATGTTCGGATTACCCCAATCGGCTCGTAGCTGAGTTGATCTTCGGACACATCGGTAGTTCAGTCTCGGTGTGACAAATCAATTCGTGATCGATTCGCGCCTTTCTTGCACGCACCAGATGAGCTATCAAATACTATATACGTATGTTCGTAGGCTGTGAACTTGCAAGTCCACGGCCAGATCACTAAATATCCTCGACCAGTTCGTCGGCGAATCCCGTGTACTCCGCCGGTGTCAGCGCCCGCAACTCCTCGCGGACCTCCTCGGAAACGTCGAGGTCGTCAAAGAGGTCCCGGAAGTCCGCCAGGGTAACCTCGCGGTCGCGGGTCAGTTCCTTCACGCGCTCGTAGGCGTCGCCGTGACCCTCCCGGCGGAGGATGGTCTGGACGGCCTCGCCGATGACCTCGGGTGTCGCTTCCAGGTCCTCGCGCATGACCGCCTCGTTGGGCACCACCTTCTCGAGACCGTCCTTTAGTTTCCCGTAGCCGATCAGGCAGTGTGCCAAGGCGGCGCCGACGTTGCGCTTGACAGTCGAGTCCGAGAGGTCCCGCTGGAGGCGTGACTTGGTGAGGTACTCCGCCAGGAAGGTCAGGTCGCTGTTGGCCTTCGAGAGGTTGCCCTCGCTGTTCTCGAAGTCGAT
>CAZUWC010000252.1:0-3751 GCA_964623935.1 uncultured Halobacteriales archaeon | reverse complement strand
GCGTCGAACAGCGCACACGAGCAGTCCCGGCGCTCCTTGATGTTCGGGGAGTAGCTCGTCCGGATGAGCGTCGCGTTCATCTCCTCGCAGACCGCCTCGCAGCCGTTGCGGACCACCTCCAGGGTGACTGGATCCACCTTCGTGTCGCTCCCGTTCATGGCTGGACCTCCACGTGCAGGTTCCCGTACTCGTCGACGCGCACGCGCTGGTCGGGGTGGACGACGACGGTGCTCTCGCGGCCCTCGACGACCGCCGGCCCCTCGAACTCGGCGTCGGTCGGCAGCGCGTCGCGCTCGTAGATCCGCGTCTCGCGGGCCCGCCCGTCGTAGACCACCTCGCGGGTCTCGGTGACGGCATCCGCGACGGTGCCGCCGACGGCCTCCGAGCGGAGGTCCGGTTCGTCGACGAGGCCGCGTGCACGCAGGCGGACCGTGACGAGTTCGACCGGCTCCTCTGGGTAGGCGTGGCCGTACCGCTGTTCGTGGCGGTCGTGGAACCGCCGGGCGACCCGGTCCATGTCCGCCGCGTCCAGTTCCCCGTCGGGGACAGGCACGGAGAGGTCGAACGACTGCCCGACGTACCGCAGGTCGACGCGCCGTTCGAAGGCCATGCGCTCCTCGGGCAGGGCTTCGTCCCGCAGCCGCTCGCGACCCTGCGCCTCGAAGTCCCCGAACCGCTCGGTCAGGACCGCGGGCGAGACGTCCGTCCACGGGCGCACGCGGGACGTACTGAAGTCGTAGAGGATGTCGCTGATGAGCAGCCCGAGCGCCGAGAGCACGCCCGCGGTCCGCGGGACGACCACCCGCGGGATGTCGAGTTGCCGGGCGAGTGTCGACGCGTGCAACGGTCCGGCGCCGCCGAAGGCAACCAGCGCGAACCGGCGGGGGTCGTAACCGCGCTCGACCGACACCACCCGCAGCGCACGCTCCATGTTGGCGTTCGCGACGTCGAGGACGCCCTGTGCGGCCTCCCGGACGGAGGTCCCCAGCGGGTCGGCAACCTCCCGTTCGAGCGCGTCGCGGACGTCCCCCACCGCGACGTCGAGTTCCCCCGAGAGGAAGGACGCGGGGTTCAGGCGTCCGAGGAGCAACTGGGCGTCGGTGATCGTCGGCTGTTCGCCCCCGCGGCCGTAACAGACCGGCCCGGGGTCGGCGCCGGCGCTCTTTGGCCCGACACGGAGGGCGCCGCCGGCGTCGAGCCAGGCGATGGAGCCCCCGCCGGCGCCGACCGTGTGGACGTCGATCATCGGGACGCTCACCGGGTACTCGCCGACCTCGACGTCGGTGGTCACGAGCGGGTCGCCGTCCTCGACCAGCGAGACGTCACACGAGGTCCCGCCCATGTCGAGCGTTATGACGTCCTCGACGCCACAGAGCCCGGCGACGTAGGTGGCGCCCTGGACGCCCGCGGCGGGACCCGACAGCAGCGTCTTGACCGGCCGCTCGCGTGCGGCGGCCGAGGTCAGGATACCGCCGTTGGACTGCATGATCTTCAGATCCGTCTCGACGCCCAGGTCGGCGACGCGTGTCTCCAGCCGGCCCAGGTATCGCTCGATGACGGGCTTGAGGCCGGCGTTCAGCGCAGTCACGAGCGTCCGCTCGTACTCGCGAATCTCCGGGAGGACCTCGCTGGACAGCGACACCGAGAGGTCCTCGCGCTCGGCCGTGAGGAGGTCGCGGACGCGACGCTCGTGGTCGTCGTTCTCGAAGGAAAACAGGAGGCTGACGGCGACGCTCTCGACGCCGTCGAGTTCGCCGGCGAGGTCGCGAACCGCCGCCTCGTCCAGGGGTTCGAGGACGTCGCCGCGTTCGTCGACGCGTTCCGGGACCTCGTAGCGGCGGTCGCGGGCGACGACCGGCGTCGGTTTCTCGACCTGGAAGTCGTAGATGTCCGGCCGGGCCTGGCGCCCGATCTCGAGGGCGTCACGGAAGCCCTCGGTGGTCACCAGCGCCGTCTCGGCCCACTCCTCTTCGAGGACGGCGTTGGTCGCGACGGTCGTCCCGTGGCCGAGAAAGCGCACCGAATCGAAGGCCAGCCCCTCGCGGTCCCGGACCTTCCGGAGGCCGGCGACGACGCCGTCGTCGGGGTTCTCGGGCGTCGAGGGCGTCTTGCTCACCGCGACTGCCCCGTCGCGAACGGTAACGATGTCTGTAAAGGTGCCGCCGATGTCGACGCCGACGCGTGCATCCATCCGTTCAGACCAGGTCGTCTGCGGGCACGGTCCGCTGGTTGGTGAACTCGCCGTCCACGACTTCGACGACCACCATGTCGCTGGCGACGTCGCCGTTCTCGTCGTAGTTGACGTTGCCGCTCGGGCCGCTGTAGTCGATGTCGGTCCCCTCGCCGATCATCGAGGCGCCGGCCTCGAACTCGCCGTAGCTGACGCCCTCGCCCGGCGGATTCGAGACCGCCCGCAGTTCCTCCGTGACCTGCGCGGGGTCGGTCGTGCCGGCCTTCTCGACGGCCAGCGCCCAGCTCATCAGCGAGTCGTAGGAGTTCCACGAGTAGGGGTCGAACACCTGGTCGTCGGGGTACTCGCTCTCGTAATCGGAGACGAACGAGTCGGTCGCCTCGCCCGTCGGGGGTTCGGTCCGCACGCCGAACATCCCGTTCATCACCTCGGCGCCGACGCCGTCGATGACCTCCTCGGAGAGCAGGCTGGTGTGCAACACCCAGTTGCCGCCGTAGCCACCCTCGTCCCACTGGGTGAGGATGGTCGTCCCGGTCTCGGGATAGCCCGCGAAGGCGACGTACCCGGGGTCGTCCGCGAACGCCTCCGAGAGGACCGACTGATACGAGGACTCCCCGGACTCGTAGGCCACCGTCGCGGTCGTCGTCCCCTCGAAGGCGCTCTCGAAGGTGTCGGCCAGTGCCAGCCCGAAGTCGTTGTTGATGTAGATGACCGCCGCGCTGTCGGCGCCCTGGTCGCTGATGATGCGTGCCATCACCTTCGCGACGAACCGGTCGTTGGTCCGGGTCCGGAACACCAGGTCGTCGTCGTCCAGCGTCGAGATGGCCGGCGACGAAGAGGCCGGCGTGTTGTGCAACACGCCGTTGGGGATGGTCACCGACTGTGCGATGCTGATGGTCACGCCCGAGGAGACCGCGCCGATGAGGTACGGGACGCCGTCGGTCTCGACGAGCTTGCTCGCCGCGTTGACGCCCTGGGTCGCGTCGGTGTTGGTGTCCTCGTCGTTGAGTTCGATCTCCCGGCCGAGCGGCCCGCCCGCGGCGTTGATGTCAGCCTGGGCCATCCGCAGGCCGTTCATCATCGGCGTCCCGAAGTCGTTCAGGTCGCCGCTGAACGGGAGCGCGATCCCGACCTGGATGGGCTCGGACTCCTCCATGTCGTCGCCGTCACCGCCGTCGTCACCGTCGCCGCCGTCCCCACCGTCGCTGCTGCCGTCACTGCCGTCGCTCCCGCCACCGTCTCCGCCGTCACCGTCACCGCCGTCGCCCCCATCGCCGCCGTCTTCCTGGAGTTCTTCTTGCGAGCAGCCGGCGATCCCTGCCACGCCTGCCATGCCGGCCAGGCGCATGAACCGCCGCCGCTGGAGCCGTTCGACGAACCTGCTGTCGTCGGACATGTGAGCTACTCACACGGTAAGACCTTTATATCCTGTTGTTACCCCGTCACACAGTCTCGCTGTGGGGTATGAATGGGTATGAATAGGTATGATGTGTTCATATACGAATTGGGCTCTTCCCGAAGACGGTGAAACAGCGGCATCTGTTTCGCACTCCGTGTTAT
>CAZUWC010000251.1:0-3785 GCA_964623935.1 uncultured Halobacteriales archaeon | reverse complement strand
TCGAACAGCTCGACCCCATCGCGGGCGTGATGCCCGAGGCCATCGACCCGCCCGCTGGCTGTCGGTTCCACACCCGGTGTCCGGACGCCCGCGAGGTCTGTACCGAACGGAATCCCCCCTGTCGGACCGTCGCGGAGGGCGACCAGCCCCACCGCGCCGCCTGCTTCAGACACGAGTCGGCGTTCCCCGAGACGGACTACTGGGGGAGCAACCCCATCGAGAACCTCGAACGGCCGGCGCCCGGGACGGCAGAGACCCCGGACACGTCCGGCAGTCCCGACACGCTGGAGGGCCAGGATGGGTAGGCTCGGCGCCCTCCTCGGGAGTGACGGCGACGGGGCGGTCGACCACCATCCCGACCTGCCGTCGGACCCCGACTTCGGCGAACCGCTCCTCAGGGTCGACGGGCTGACGAAACACTTCCAGGACACCGAGGGCGCGCTCGCGGGCCTGCAGTTCGACCGCGACGGCGACGGACCCCTCCCGCTGTCGGTCGAGCGCGAGTGGGTGCGGGCGGTCGACGACGTCTCCTTCGACGTGCGACGCGGCGAGACGCTGGGACTTGTCGGGGAGTCGGGCTGTGGAAAGAGCACGCTCGCGCGGACGGTCCTCCGGCTGGTCGAACCCACCGACGGCGCGGTCTACTTCCGCGGGCGGAACCTCGCGGAACTGAGCGGCGAGGCGCTCCGCGAGACGCGCCAAGAGGTCCAGCTCATCTTCCAGGACCCGCAGTCCTCCTTGAATCCCCGGATGAAGGTCGGCCAGATCGTCGAGGAACCCATGCGCGCCCACGGCATGCTCGACGAGGAGGGGCGGGAGGCCCGGGCCCGCGACCTCTTGGCGGCGGTCGGGCTTGACCCCCAGCACTACAACCGCTACCCGCACGCGTTCTCGGGCGGGCAGCGCCAGCGGATCAACCTCGCGCGGGCCCTCTCGGTCCAGCCGGACCTGATCGTCTGTGACGAACCCGTCTCGGCACTGGACGTCTCCATCCAGGCCCAGGTCCTGAACACGATGCGCGAGTTGCAGGCGGAGTTCGGCCTCACGTACGTCTTCATCGCCCACGACCTCTCGGTCATCCGTCACATCAGCGACCGCGTGGCGGTGATGTACCTCGGGAAGATCGTCGAACTCGCCGACAAGGAAGAGCTGTTCGAGAACCCCCAGCACCCCTACACGCGGGCGCTGCTCGAGTCCATCCCGGTCCCGGACCCGCGCGCGTCGGGCGAGCGAGGCGTCCTCGAAGGGGACGTCCCCAGCCCGGTCGACCCGCCCTCGGGCTGTCGGTTCCACACGCGGTGTCCCGCGCTCATTGCCCCCGAGGAGTACGACCTGACGGACGCCGAGTGGGACGCTATCCGGCGGTTCACGCGCGCGGTCGAGCGCCGGGAGTTCGCGGCCACGGACGCCGCCGAAATCCGCGAGCGGTACTTCGACGGCGCGGTGCCGCGGGGCGAGGCCGGCGCGGTCGTCGCCGACGCCATCGAGGCCATCGAGCGCGAGGACTGGGAGACGGCCGAGTCACTGCTCGTGGAGGCGTTCGTCGAGGCGAGCGTCTGTGCCCGGGCCGACCCCGCCTACGAGGCCGACACCGCGTACGGCGACGGGCGTCACTTCGTGGCCTGTCACCTCCAGCGCGAGGACGAGCAGACCTACTGAGGTCAGTCGTGAATATCGACCGACTCGAGGGTGACGGGTGACCTGGGCTGGTCGTTGCCGTCGGTCCCGACGTTCCCGATGGCCTCGACCACGTCCATCCCGTCGGTCACCTCGCCGAAGACGGCGTGTTTGTCGTCGAGGTGGGGCTGGGGGGCCAGCGTGATGAAAAACTGCGAGCCGTTCGTGTCGGGGCCGCGGTTGGCCATCGAGACTACGCCCGCCGAGTCGTGGCGCAACTCGGGGTGGAACTCGTCGTCGAAGGTGTAGCCCGGCCCCCCGCGGCCGGTGCCGGTGGGGTCGCCGGTCTGGAGCATGAAGTCCTCGATGACGCGGTGAAAGGGGATGTCGTCGTACAGGGGTTCCTCGACTTCTTCGCCGGTCTCGGGGTGTTCCCAGGCCTGCTCGCCGGTCGCGAGGCCGACGAAGTTCTCGACGGTGTTCGGTGCCCGCTCAGCGAAGAGACGGATTTCGATGTCCCCCTCGGAGGTCTGCAGCGTCGCGGTCAGGTTTCCCATGTGTGGAGGAGGTCGTCGCCGGGGAAATGTCTGGTGGTCACCCCGCCGATTCGAGTTTCTCGTCGATCCACCTGACCCGCCGACGGAGGGCCGTGGGATCGCCGGTCCGGTACTGGACGGCGAGGCGGTGTGCGGCCACCAGGTGGACACAGGCAGTCTCGTAGCGGTCCCGGCCGACGCCCTCGACGGCGAGCGCACAGAAGGTGTCGCCCTCCGCCTCGTAGCGGTCGGCGAGTTCGCGCCGACGCTCGACCACCCGGCCGACCAGCCACTGGACCTGCATCCGGAGGGCGTCGGTGTCGCCGATGTCGATGTCGGTCCCCCACCCCAGCGTCAGTGCCTCGCGGTAACACGCGAGGGCGTGTTCCCAGGCCCGGACGGCGTCGTTACGGGTTTCGGCCTCGTGTGCCCGCGCGAGCGCTTCTTCGGCCCGCTCCAGGGGACGCGACTCCAGTAGCGTACGCTGGTCGGCGAGGCGCTCGCGCTCGGTCCCGAGGCGTGCCCGCAGGTCGAACCCCCACTCCTCGATCAGCGACGTCACGAGTTCCAGGTCGCTGCGGGCACGGCGGTGTGTCTCGACCGCCGCCGCGAAACGGTTGGCCCGCACGAGGTCACCGGCCTCCCCGTGCAGTTCGCGTGCGCGGTCGAGACGGCCCTCGGCCCGGGTGCGAGCCAGTTCCCGCTCGACCGTCTCGATGCGGGCCTCGATGGCCGCCGTGACCGCCCCGGGAGCCGTCGCCGCCCGTTCGCGGGCCGTCTCGATCGCCTCCCTGGCGGCGGCGTGTATCTCGACGGCCTCGTCTTCGTTTTCTACCAACCGGTCGGGGAGTTCGGCGATGTACTGCCGTGCGTCCTGGAGGGCAGCGACGACGCGGTCCCAGACGTCGCTGGCCGCGTCGACGAACGCCACGAACTCCTCGGCGACCCCGGTCTGGTGTGGTTCGAACCGGATGGTGCCCCGCCCCCAGATCCGCACGAACACCTCCGTGTGCAGGAACCCGCTGTCGATGCCGACCGCACGCAGGTCCGTGTAGGACACCTCGGAGGTCTCCACGCCCGCGCCGGTGTCGACCGCGAACACGAGCTTCCGGTCGGTCGCCACGACCAGCGTGCCCTCACCCCCTTTCTCCTGTGTCTCCCCCCGGCGTTCGTAGACGAGCGCGCCCGTACTCGTGAGGTCGTGGACTACCCGCTCCGGGCCCGCCAGGGAGGCCGACACCGCGTCGACCAGCACCTCCCCGGTCTGGCGGTTGCCACCGCGGAGTCGGGACCGGAGTGACTCGCCACCCGATCCCCCGCCTTCCCCCACCGTCATACGTGACGTGTTAGTTATGCCACAGCAAAAGTGTTGTCCCTGTTCCGTCAGGAACTCACGGGGTCGCGCTCCCAGAAGGCGCTCGACTTCCGGAGTTTCGGCACCCAGGTGTCGGACTCGCGGGCGAGCATCGCCACCCGGGAGCGTTCGACCTCCTTGAGGACGTCGTGGTCGGGCAGGTACGCCCGCATCGCCTCGGCGAAGTCCCGGACTTCGCTGTGGTCGGGCATCGAATCCCGGTCCAGCCGGCCCCGCGAGTGGCCCACGTGCATGTAGGCTTTCAGTTCGACGAAGTC
>CAZUWC010000250.1:0-3793 GCA_964623935.1 uncultured Halobacteriales archaeon | reverse complement strand
ACCGGGCCACCTACCGGTGTCTCTCCTTCCATCCCTGCGTGGTCCACACGCTCACCGACGCAGGGTTCATGGTCGAGTCGCTGACCTACGAGGGCGGCAGCGCCACCCTGACGGGAACGGTCGTCGGCCACGAGGTCCTCCGGGGCGTGCTGGAGACGGCAGGCGAGACGGTGGGCGTCCAGCTGAAGCGGACCTACGCGCTGCGCGAAGAGGAGGCCGAGCCCGTCGCGACGCAGTGGGACCTCACGCCCGCCCAGGAGGAGGCGCTCCGGCAGGCCCTGGCGATGGGCTACTTCACGGTGCCCCGCGGGGCGACCGCCGCGGACGTGGCCGAGGCGCTGGGGATCAGCAAGTCCGCGTTCATCGAGCGCCTCCACCGCGGCCAGCACGCGCTGCTCTCGGGGGTGTTCGACGTCGACGCGCCACGGAGCGGGACGGCCGAGACTGGCCCCGACCAATAAGGCGGTGCGCCACGAGGCGGGCGTATGCACGTCGAGGATGGACCCGTCCGCCGCGTCACGTTCGACCGCCCCGGCGCGCGCAACGCGATGACCGCCGCCGTGGCCCGCGAGTTGGCAGACGCCCTGACCGACCTGGACCCGGCCGACCACGACGCCGTCGTCATCACGGGCGAGGGGGAGGCGTTCAGCGCCGGCGGCGACATCGCGGCGATGGCCGACCGCGAGGAGTCAGCGAACGAGGCCTACGAGCGCGTCCGGACGACGCTGGGCCGCGTCGCCGAAAACGTCCTGACTGCCCCGGTCCCGGTGGTGGCGAAGGTGAACGGCGACGCGGTGGGGGCGGGTCTCTCGCTTGCTGCGCTCGCCGACTTCGCATACGCCGCCGAGTCGGCCCGCTTCGGCGCGACGTTCGTCTCCGTGGGACTGGTCCCGGACATGGGCGGGACGGCCATCCTCCCCCGCACCATCGGCCTGCGCGCCACGAAGGACCTGGCCTTTACTGGCCGACTGCTCTCCGCGGAGGCGGCCGCCGGGATGGACCTCGTCAACGGGGCCGTCCCCGACGAGGCGCTCGACGACCGGGTCGCGGAAGTGGTCGAGACGCTTCAGGACCGCCCCACCGAGTCCATCGCGCTCGCCAAGCGAGCAATCCACGACAATCTCGGCGCCTCCTGGCGGGAGGGCCTCGACCGGGAGGCGAGCGTCCAGGCGCTGGCCTACGACACCGACGCTCACAGCGAGGGCGTGGCGGCGTTTCTGGCGGACAGGGAGCCGGAGTTCGATTGACTTCCTACAACCGAGGGACGTGGACCGGCCGACTCCGAACCCGCCGGGTGGGTTCGGTAACATACTTAGGGGCTCTCGTCGTACCGGTAGTATGTCGACTGCCTCACGCGTCGCACGGGCCCTCGCTGATTTCGGCACCCGTTCGATCGTCACTCATGTGATCATGGCGCTGGGCTTTGCCGGTGCGGTTGTCTCGGGACTGTTCGTCGAGGGACAGGTCGGGCTGATCTCGATGGTCGCGTTCATCAACTTCACCGCGGGGATATGGATCTGCCAGTCCATCCACTCGCTCGGGAATGCGGGGACCGATAGCGACTACGAGGGTGTCCTGATGGAGGTTCTCAGGCGTGCCGGATGAGACGACGGAGGCCGGAATCGACGTCGGTCGACTCGGGCGAACGCTGGTGCTCATCGGCTTCGTGACTGCGGTGTTCATGATACTGACGGCAAACCGTGTCGGTCCCGAACTCGTCCAGATCGGGTTCGTTGCCATCGGTGCCGTCGCGCTCGTCACGGCCATCGTCGGGTTTCTGATCGCCGCCGGGAGTATGTACGACGATTGACCCGACGCCGGCGTCGCTACGCCAGTCCCAGAAACGCCTCGGCGTTCTCGAAGAGAATCTTCCGCTGGATCTCCTCGTCGTAGTCGACGGTCTCGGCGAACGACGAGAGCCACTCCTCGGGGCGGATCATCGGGTAGTCGGTCCCGAACATCACCTTGTCCTGCAACAGCGTCCCGGCGTAGTGGAGCACCTGGTCGTCGATGTAGCGGGGCAGCCACCCCGAGAGATCCATGTAGACGTTGCCCTTCTGCTGGCAGACAGACAGTTGTTCGCGCTCCCAGGGGAACGCGGGATGGGCGATGAGGATCTGCAGGTCGGGGTGCTCTGCGGCCACGTCGTCGATGAGCATCGGGTCACCGTACTTCACTTTCAGGCCCCGACCGCCGGGGGCACAGGCCCCGAGCGTGGAGTTACCGCCGTGGAAGACGACGGGGGCGCCCAGGTCCTCGATGGTGCTCCAGAGGTGGTCGTGGCGCGGCGCCGAGGGGTCGAACCCCTGGGCGATCTGCTGGAACTTGAACCCCGAGAGGTCCAGGTCCTCGACACACCGGATCGCCTCCCGCACGCAGTCGTCCTTGTGGGGGTCGACGCTGCCGAACCCCACGAAGAAGTCGGGATACTCGTCGCGCACTTCGGCGACGTGGTCGTTGGGCACCGGGGGGTTGCCGGTGTTGGTCTCGGCGTCCCAGCCCAGCAGGACCGCCCGGCCGATCCCCTGCTCGCGGTACTCCGCGACCATCTCCTCGTAACTCCAGGTCTCGAGGTCGGTCCCGAAGCGGTCGGCGGCGTCCCGCATCAACTGCCCGCCGGCCTCTTCCAGGAACGTCGCGGTCGGCTGGTGGGCGTGCGTGTCGACGATGCGCCCCTCGTCGGCGCCCGGCAGGTCGACCATCTCAGGGCGCGCCCGCGACGACGAACCTGCTCTCGGCGTCGCCGTTCCGGATCTGCCGGCGTGCGTCGGGATCGACCCGCAGCGCGTCCCCCGATGAGAGCGAGACGTCCTCGCCCTCGACGGTGATGGTGGCCTCGCCCGAAAGCAGGAGGTACACCTCCTCCTCGCCGTCCTCGGCGTGGTCGTGGGGTTTGCCCTCCCAGTCGGGCGGACACTCCACGACCGTCAGACCCAGTTCCTCACAGTCCAGCGGCTCGCGCAGGAAGTGCATCGCGTCGGCCACCGCGTCGACGTTCTCGTAGTTGACTCTGGTGTGTGTCATCGCTCCATCCTTCTCCGGAGACGGGCAAAAGCGCTTCGACGCCCGCTCGGGACGAGACTAATATAATATATAAATAATGAATAAAAATTTTATACTATAGGAAATAATACTCTGGGGACAGCGCTAAAATAAATATCGCATATCTAACTTTTTTATTTTATATTACTATATATAGAATAGTCGACGGAGGGACTGGTCACTCGACCCGGAACAGCGGTTCGGAGACATCCTCGCTCTTGCACTCGGGGCAGCGGCTCGGGCGGTTGGCGCGGTCGTCGAAGCGGTCGAACCCGCAGTCCCGGCACTCGGGGGGCGCGACGAGGAGGCGTTCGTCGGTCTCCGCCAGCGACCGGGCGATGTGACGGACGTGGTCGAGGGCGACGCCCGCCTCGACGTCGAACTCCCGGGCGAGCGCGGCGGCCGAGAGCGGTTCCTCGCGCAGTCGGTCGGTCATCCGCTCGCGGGTGGTCCGGCTCGCCTCGCGCATACTGCCCGTTCCGGGTCCGACCCCATATGTTTTGTCGCTATGGAAAGGGACTTATCCGGCCGTCGAGTCCACGGCGGTATGAAGGCAATCGTCCTCGCCGGCGGATACGCGACGCGGTTGTGGCCGATCACCCGCAACCGTCCGAAGATGCTTCTCCCGGTCGGTGAGACGACCGTCATCGACCGCGTGCTCGGGGCGCTCGAGGCCGACGACCGGGTCGAGGACGTCTACATCTCCACGAACGAGCGCTTCGCCGAGGACTTCCGCGACCACATCGCCGGC
>CAZUWC010000249.1:0-3809 GCA_964623935.1 uncultured Halobacteriales archaeon | reverse complement strand
GGGAATACTTTAGCCCGGGCGCAAACAAGAGCGGGGAGATGGAAGGCGGTGACGCCGACGCGTTCGACCGGATGGGGACGCTCGGAATCGAGGAGGAGTTCTTCGTCGTCGACGCCGACGGGCGTCCGACCGCAGGCACCGACGAACTGGTCTATGGCTCCGAACCGCCGGCCGTACTCGAAGACAGGCTGGACCACGAACTGTTCAAGTGCGTCATCGAGACACAGACGCCGCTGATCGAATCCCTCGGGGACGCCCGGGAGCACCTGCACGCGGTCCGGGATGCGCTGGTCGGGCACGCCGAGGCACACGGCTATCAGGTTGCGGGGGCAGGCCTGCATCCCCTCGCACGGTGGCGGGAACTCGAACACGCCGAGAAACCGCGCTACCGCTCGCAACTGGACCGCATCCAGTACCCCCAGCACCGCAACACCACCGCGGGTCTGCACGTCCACATCGGCGTCGACGACCCCGACAAGGCCGTCTGGGTGGCAAACGAGATCCGCTGGCACCTGCCCGTGATGCTCGCGCTGTCGGCCAACTCGCCGTACTGGAACGGCTTCGACACCGGGCTGGCCTCCGCGCGGGCGAAGATATTCGAGGGGCTGCCCAACACGGGGATGCCGACGACCTTCGACTCCTACGCGGAGTTCGAGAACTTCGAGCGGCGGATGCTCGAATCGGAGTCGATCAACGACCGCGGGGAACTGTGGTACGACGTCAGGCCCCACACTGCTCACGGGACCGTCGAGGTGCGCACGCCGGACGGCCAGGCTGACCCCGAGGTGGTGCTCGCGTTCGTCAGGTACGTCCACGCGCTCGTCGAGGACCTGAGTGCCCGCTACGAGGACGGCGAGACCGGCTACCGCCACCGGCGGGAACTGCTGGACGAGAACAAGTGGCGCGCGATGCGCCACGGCCACGACACACGCCTGCTCGGCCGGGAGTTCGAGGAGACATTCGGGCTGGGCGAGCTGGTCGACCGCGAGGCCTCGCGGCTGGGCGTGCCCGAACTCCGGGACCTGTACGACCGCGAGAGCGGCGCGAGCAGGCAGCACCGACTGCACGAGACCGAGGGGGCGGACGCCCTCGCGGCGTCGCTTCTTCTCGGGGCGACCTGACAGCCAAGGGTTTATACCAGGCAGTCGCTTTCGTCCGTCTAGAGACGACACATGTCTGCCGACGATACCTCAGAGACGGAGCACGGCGAGCGAGGCGCCGCCGAGGGGGGCACAGACGGGACCGGACGAGACGTCCGCGAACGCATCGAGCGGGAGGCAGACCGCGCGATGGAAGGGTTCGACGAGAGCGTCGTCGACCTGCTCTCGTGGGTCCTCGACACCGAGACCCGCGCCCGCATCTACGTCCACCTCAGACAACACCCCGAGAGCACCAGCGAGGAGGTCGCGGAGGGCACCGGCCTCTACCCGAGCACCGTCCGGGAGGCGCTGGCCGAACTCCACGAGGAGGGGAAGGTCACCCGGCGCAAACGCGAGAGCGGCGGCGCCGGGAACAACCCCTACGAGTACAGCGCCATCGCGCCCAGCGACCTCGTCGGCGAGATCGTCGAGGACGTCCAGGACCAGCTCAACACCGTCTGCAACCTCGATGGCTACATCGACGGCGGGGGAGATGACGACGACGAACCCGTCACCATCACCGTCGAGGACGGGACCGACGAGTAGCCTCCCCCCCCTTTCGTTTCCCCGTCCCGATCCCCCGAGCCGGGAACCTGTCGCTCGGATGGGAGAGATACGCCGAGTCGATACCACTAAACCGGGGCATTCCGATGGAGTGGGTATGCATGTGGCGCTGGGCGGGACGTTCGACCCGGTCCACGACGGGCACCGCGCGCTGTTCGACCGGGCGTTCGAACTCGGTGACGTGACTGTCGGCCTCACGAGCGACGACCTCGCCGCCGAGACCCGCCACGTCGACCGGTTCGTCCGGCCCTACGAGGTCCGACGCGAGGCCCTCGCCGACGAACTCGCCGTCCACGCAACGGAGTACGGCCGCAGCTTCGAGGTCCGGAAGCTGACCGAACCGACGGGTATCGCCACGGAACCGGGCTTCGAGGCGCTGGTGGTCTCGCCCGAGACCCGTGCGGGCGGAGAGCGCGTCAACGAGATCCGCCGCGAGCGCGGCCTCGACCCGCTCGAAATCGAGGTGGTCCCCCACGTCCGTGCCGCGGACGGCGACATCGTCTCCTCGACGCGGATCGTCCGCGGGGAGATCGACGAACACGGCAACCTCACGCCCGACCGCGAGGGCCGGGCCGTCGAACTCGGCGGCGAGCGGTGATACTGTCGGCTGTAAGCCCGTGAGCAGTTTCGCCCCACCCGGGGCGCGAAATCACTCACGAAGTTATAGCCGACAGTATGACTACCAGCCCGGGGGGTCGAGTCCCGCGGCGTCGAGCAGTTCCTTCCAGCGTTGCTGGACGGTGAGCCGCGAGACCCCCACAGCCTCGGCGACGGTTCCCTGGGAGCGTTGCTCGCCGGCGACGAGTCCGCCGACGTAGAGCGCCGCCGCCAGCGTCGCCCGCTTGGAGCGCTCGGAGTCGGGCAGCGCGGAGAGGAACAGGTCGGCCGCACGCGAGCGTGCCTCCGTCGAGAAGTCGAGGCGGTCGGCCGCCTCGTTGAGTTCGGCGAGCCAGACCTCGTTGTCGCGCTCGTCACTGGCCCGGTACACGCACGGGCGTACAGCAGCCGGCTGCAAGTGCGTTGTGCTTACGCGAGCTCGAACCCCTCAAGATCGCGGTGGCCGTCCCGGTGTCTCCCGAGGTAGTAGGTGACGCCGGGTTGGTGGGCCGCGCCGACGATCAGGTGGGTGTCGGCCGACGTCGTGTGATAGAGGGCGTAGTCGGCCAGCCGCTCGTTGCGTGCGTGCGTGACGAGTTCGAGTTCCGGGTCGTGGCGTCGCAACCACTCGCGCTCGACGGGCTGGGGGAGGAAGCGCCGCTCGTAGTATCGCTGGAGGTCGACGAGCCGACCGGGGTCGGTCGTTGCCGCCTGCGACAGCCTGAACGCCTCGAAGTCCTTGCCGGTGGCCAGTTGTTCGTGGCTCGTGAACAGCGCCGAGGCGACGTCGCCAAGCGTCTCCCCGAACGCCTCCCCGTAGACGTCGGTGCCGGACTCGACGAGCGAGAACGCCGCCTCGCGGAACCGGCTGGACAGCGTGTCGACGCTCTCGACGAGGCTGTCGAACTCGGGGTCGACGATGTCGGCGACGTGCGAGTCCCCGTCGAGTTTCTCACACTCCCTGAGCGCCCACCGGTAGTCGTCCATCGCACAGACGTCGGCCACGTCCGCGAAGTACATCGGCCGGATGCCCTGCTCGCAGTACACCGCCACGCCGGCCTCGACGTACGACTCGACGTGACGGCGCAGATACTCGCGTTCGGCTGTGGTGTCGGCATGGGTGACGCCGTGGACGTGGACGCGCTGGCCGTCGACGGTGACCGTGTTTCCCGGGATGTCCTCCGCCGGGTCGGGCTCGGGGGCGGCGTCGAGTTCGCGGCCACGGAGGTCCTCCCACTCGGCTTTGGCCGCGACGTAGGCACCGTGTTCGTCGTCAGCGTCGGTCAGGGCCACCAACTCCGAGAGGCTCTCCGCGCCTCGCAACTCGGCGAGACGCTCGCGCTCGGCCGGCGCCAGCGTGGCGTCCCTGTCGGGTGTCACTCCCTGTCGTAGGCCCTCGGGACACTAATACGACTCGGGCGGTTTATACTCCCCTGGGTCGAATCCGGCGGTGTCGAGCGCGGGTAGCCGAGCCAGGCCAAAGGCGCAGCGCTTAGGACGCTGTCCCGT
>CAZUWC010000248.1:0-3815 GCA_964623935.1 uncultured Halobacteriales archaeon | reverse complement strand
TCGCTGTCGCTCGGCGGTTCGCTGCACGGGCCGGGAGGGATTTGAACCCCCGACCATCTGGTTAAAAGCCAGACGCTCTCCCTAACTGAGCTACCGGCCCGCGGGCACAAGTGGGGTTGTCGCGGGCTAAGTCCTTACGATTGGTCGTCCAGCGCCTTCCCGAGTACGTCCCCAATCAGGTCACCGGGATCACGGTCCTCCAGCGAGGCCCGTCGGCGGAATTCACAGTACACCTCGGGCGGGAGTTCGAGGGTCACCTCGCCGAGCGTGACGTTCTGCCGTGCGAGCGCGCGCTCGACGTCCGCGCCGTCGTTGACCGCGCTGGCTGCCGACCGCACCTCCCGGACGGTCAGGGCGTGGTCGAGAGTGGCCCACGCGAGGTGGAGTCGTGCCGTGCCGTCGACGCGTGCGATGTGCTTGGCGGCGGTGGGTGCGATCTCGCCGCGGGCGACGTGGCGGCGGATCGACTGGGGCAGGTCGTGGACCCGCGACCACTTCCTGATGAACGGGACCGTCACGCTCTCGCCCGCCCGCTCGGCGGCCGCCTTGTAGGAACCCTCGCCGCGTACGAGAGCGGCACACGCGGCCGCCCCGCGGAGCATGAGCACGTTGTCGTCGGCCCCGGCGGTGTTCTGGGAGAACGCCGCGACCGTCTCGGCCGCGATTTCGAGACTCTCGGGTTGGTCGGGGTCGAACGCGACCGCGCGCTCGGCGTGTTCGCCGGCCAGGTCTGGGTCGCCGCGGATGACGGGCGCGCCGACTGGCGACTCTCGGTCCGTGGGCGGGGGCGTCTCGGGCCCGTCGTCACTCATCGGGCCAGTCTACGCCCGGCAGCACAAAAAGCCTCCCGTACCCTTACTCCTCGTCGTCGCGGCGCTCGGAGAGGTACTCCCAGACCTCCGCACAGCCACACCCGTCGGCGAGTTCGTCGAGATGAGCCGACGCGTCCTCCTCCTGCGTGTCCGAGGAGGACGTCATCTGTCCTCACTCCGTCCCGTCTGTCCGTGGCCGGCCCCAGGAGTACGCTCGGCCGGCACGTGCCTGGCGTCCATCACCTCCCCCTATCCGTTCCCGACTCATAAGGCCGCCCTCACCTGTAAACGCTTCCCTGACTCCCGCCTACCGGCAACCACTTCCGCTATCTCGGCCGCTCGGTCGCCGTGCGGACACCACCGCGGGCGGGGCCGCGAAAGAGTCGGTGACATCAGCCGGTTTCTCTCCCAACGGGAGTGGCCGTCGGATCGGGACTATATCAGCCGGACAATACTGGCGCCCGTCCAGATGGCGAGAATTGTGAAACTGACTTAGAGGCGGTTATAAATTTTTAACGAGTTTCTCGTGACTTCGTAAAACGTCGCAATTCGAAATAAAACGTCGTCATCTGATCGACACGTTCGGAAAACGACCCGAAATAGAGCTAGCAGTCGACCCGTTATATTGTGGTCCCAGTGCAACCCGAAGACGAGGAGACCCACCGTGTCGAGCGCGTCCCCGCACGAGTCCGATCGGACTGTCACGTCCCGACAGTCCGCTGGCGACACAGCCCTGCGAACCGACTGCCTTCCGGCAGTTCGCTGTGTCGCCTTCTGGACGGCGATCCTGCTACCGTTCGTCCTGGTGACGCTGCTGGCCAGCGGGGTCATCGTCGAGTGGCCGTTCGTCGCCGGCGGCCTCCTGGCGTTGAACCTCGCCGGCCTCGTCGTCGGACACGAATACAAGCGGTAGGACGCGCGGGTGGGTGCCTCCTCACAGCCAGCCACCGAATCGCCACCCGACCCGACGCTGGCGGGCCCTCGCCACGCCCGTCGGCTCACGTCTTCGAGTCCACGGGGCCTGCGCCCCGCCGCGTTTCCGTGGCTCCGCGATTGCGGGCTCAGATGGCCTCGCAGCCGCGGGCCGCTTTCCTGACTTTCAAATACGAACGGGTGACCAGCCCCCGGTATGCCTGACGCAGCCCACGTCATCGCGGGTACGTGCACCACCACCTTCGAGGGATCGAACCGCGACCGCCGCCAGCACGGCGACGTCCTTGTGGTCGTCAAGCCCGACGGCACGACTCTCGTCCACGACGCCGCCGGCTACCAGCCCGTCGCCTGGCTCACCCGACCGGAGTCGGTGACGGTCGGCGCCGACGCGGTCACTGCCGCCGACGGCGACCAGCGCCTCTCGGTGACGGTCCACGACGCACACGCTCGCGGACGGTATCCGACGTCCGACGCCGGCGTTCCGGTCGGCGAGTGCTCCTGTGGCGGCCGCCTCGTCCGTGTCCGCGGTGCCGTCGCCTGTCCCCGCTGTGGCGACCGCTACGGCCTCCCAACGGACGCGACGGTCACCGACGAGGACTGTCCGGACTGCGGGCTGCCCCGACTGCAGGTCCAGCGTGGGGAGACGTTCGACGTCTGTGTCGACCGCGACTGCGAGTCACTCGACGACCGCGTCCGCGCGGCGTTCGACCGCGAGTTCGACTGTCCCGACTGCGAGGCCGACCTGCGCGTGCTCCGGCGTGGCGGCCTCATCCTCGGCTGTGACCGCTACCCCGACTGCGAAACCGCGTTCGCGTTCCCGGGCGGTGTCCACGACGGGCGCTGTGCGTGTGGGCTGCCGGCCTTCGACTCCCCGTCGGGCCGGCGGTGTCTCGACGCTGGCTGCGAGAGAGCAGAGGGGGCCTGACCGACCGCGGGAGCCACACCACAGGAGGTTTGAACGGCCCGCGCCGACGGCGAGGTATGGAGGCCACCTACGACGGCGGCGTCGTGCGCGCGGGCCGGGCGGGCCGCGAGCAGTTCTACGACGCCCGCGGGTACGGCCGGCCCGTCGACGGCGACGTCCACCTCGCCCCCGTCGAGGCGGCCCACCTCCTGTTGCGTGGCGACCTCGACGCTGTCGTCGACGACCGGGGCGAACGGCTGGACTTCCGGCGGTTTCTCGCCTCGGCGGCGGTCTCCGAGGTCGATTTCTTCGTCTACAGGGACCTCCGTGACCGGGGCTTTTACCTCTCGCCGGTCCGGGAAGAGCAGGGCGAGACAGCAGCCGATTTCGTCGTCTACCCCCGGGGGAAAGGCCCCTGGGACGACGCCGTCGCCTACCGCGTCCGTGCGGTCGGCGAGCGTGCAGCCGTTGCGGCCGACGACCTCTCGGCGCTGGCGTCCGTCGGCGCGACCGCTGGCGAGGGGACCGGAGCAACCGGCGTGCTGGCAGTGGTCGACGAGGAGAGCGAGGTGACCTACTTCGCCCTGGACACGCCGACGCCGGCCGGCTCCTCGGCCCACGACGTGCCTGGCGTGGCGGGCGACCTGGTGGCCGACCGGGTGCTCGTCTGGGACCCCCCGGCGGGCCTCCACGAGCAGGCCTTCTACGGGCAGCGCGTCGACGACGCCCTCGTCCAGTTGTCGCTCGTCGAGGCTGCCTACCTGGTCGGGGAGGGCACACTCGCGCTCTCGGAGAGCGACGACGCCGACGCGGTCCTCGCCCGCGGCCGCGACGTGGAGGGCGAGCGGTTCGAGCGCCGGCGCCGCGTCTACGCAACGTTGCGGGACGCGGGCGTCGTCCCCAAGACGGGATACAAGTTCGGCGCCGACTTCCGGACCTACGCCGACGTCGACAGCGTCGCGGACCTGGGCCACTCCGAGCGGCTGGTTCGGGTCCTCCCGGCGCCGCACACGTTGGCGCCGCGTGACCTCGCGCTCGACGTGCGACTCGCCCACGGCGTCCGCAAGGAGATGGTCTTCGCTTTGGTCGACGACGCGGGCGTCGAGTGGCTCTCCGTGACCCGGTTGACACCGTAGTCACTCTCTCTCTCACGACGCGCGGTACCG
>CAZUWC010000247.1:0-3822 GCA_964623935.1 uncultured Halobacteriales archaeon | reverse complement strand
GAACGTCCGCATCCAGGACGACACCGGCGACATCCGCGTGGCGCTGTGGGGCGACCAGGCCGACACCGACCTCGCACCCGGCGACGAGGTGCTCGCGGCCGACGTCGAGATCGAGGACGGCTGGCAGGACGACCTCGAGGCGTCGGCCAACTGGCGCTCGACGGTGGTCGTCCTCGACGACGCCGCCGCCGGGTTCGAGGGTGAATCGACGGATACGGCGGCGGCCGACACCGAACCGGACACGGCCGGCCTCGACGCCTTCGCGGAGAGCGGCGGCGAAACCGCCAGCGGCGACAGCGGGGGCGGTGCCCAACAGTTAGAGGAGGCCGAGCGCGTCGAGTTCACGGGCACGGTCGTCCAGACGGGCGAGCCGGTCGTGCTCGACGACGGCACCGAGACGGTGAGCGTCGAGACCGACGCCCGCGTCCAACTGGGGGAGGAGATTACCGTCCGGGGCCACCTGGACGGCGACCGGGTCGACGCCGACGAGGTCTTCTGAGTGCATCGGAAACCCTTAAGACCGATACACTCCCGATGTGGCGTATGAGCGTCGAGTTACCGTTCGCCCCGGTCGACGACGTCATCCGGCGCAACGCGGGTGACCTGCGGGTCAGCGCCGAGGCGGCCGAGGAACTGGCCCGCCGCATCCAGCACCGGGGAGCACAACTGGCCGAGGGGGCGGCCGACCGGGCGACGGAGGACGGCCGAAAGACGCTGATGGCGTCGGACTTCGGTGTCGCGTCGGTCCCCGACAAGGACGACCTCGCGTTGCCGATTGCACCGGTCGACCGCATCGCGCGCCTCGACATCGACGACCGCTACCGGGTGGCGATGGACGCCCGCGTCGCCCTGGCGACCGTTCTCGAGTCGTACGCCGACAACGTGGCCGCGGCGGCCGCGGCGCTGGCCCGGCACGCCGACCGCCGGACGGTCAAGGCCGAGGACGTGGAGGCGTACTTCCACCTCCAGCAGTACTTCGAATGAAGTTCGGCTACCGCGAGGTCTGTCTCGACCACGAGACCGGGCACAGACACCCCGAGAGCCCCGACCGGCTCCGGGCAATCCGGCGCGCGCTGGCCGACCGGTACGGCGTCGAGTACGTCGCGGCCGACTCGGCGACCCCGGAGCGACTCGGCGCGGTCCACGACCCCGACTACGTCGAGGAGGTCGAGGCCTTCTGTGCGGGCGGGGGCGGCAACTGGGACGCCGACACCGTCGCCTGCGAGGACACGTGGGAGGCCGCCCGCGCCAGCGCCGGCCTCGCGGAGTGGGCCGCCGAGCGCGCCCTCGCGGGCGACGACGGCCGCGAGACGGCCTTCTCGCTCGGGCGCCCCCCGGGCCACCACGCCGTCGAAGACGACGCCATGGGATTCTGTTTCTTCAACAACGCCGCCGTCGCCGCACAGACCGTCATCGACGACGGGGGGGCCGACCGGGTCGCCATCTTCGACTGGGACGTCCACC
The DNA here is from genome assembly GCA_964623935.1 of uncultured Halobacteriales archaeon. Taxonomy (GTDB): domain Archaea; phylum Halobacteriota; class Halobacteria; order Halobacteriales; family Haloarculaceae; genus SW-9-67-25. Next base: position 2,358 of record CAZUWC010000247.1, on the reverse strand, counting down.
ACGGCAACGGCACCCAGGACCTCTTTTTCGACCGCGACGACGTCTTCTACGTCTCCATCCACGAACGCGGCCTCTACCCCGGGACCGGAAGCGTCGGCGACACCGGGACCGGCGAGGGCGCGGGCACGACGCTGAACGTCCCGTTCCCGCCGGGGACGACCCACGCGGCCTTCCTCGCCGCACTCGAGGAGGCGGTCGGCCCCGCGCTCGCCGCCTTCGACCCGGACCTCCTGCTGGTGAGTGCGGGCTTCGACGCCCACGAGCACGACCCCATCTCGCGGCTGCGCGTCTCCACGGAGGGGTACGGCCTGCTGACCGAGCGGGTGCGGGCCATCGTGGCCGACTGCGACGCCGCGCTCGGGTTCGTCCTCGAGGGGGGGTACGGGCTGGACACGCTCTCCGAGAGCGTCCGGATGGTCAACGAGGTGTTCGACGGCTACCAGCCCACCCACGACGAGGGCGAGGTGAGCGACGCCGCCCGGGACGTCCTCGATACCGTCAGCGGACTCGGCGTCCCGGGCGTCTCGTAGCCCCCCGAGCGAGGGATTGATACCCGTCGCTTCCCAACTGGCGGGCGTGCCTCACGAGGTGGTCGCGGGGCTGCCGCCGTGGCTGGTCGGGGGCCTCCTCCTGGGCCTGGGCGGGAGTCTGCTGGTCGGACTTCTCTTCCTCGCTGCCCAGCGGCTGCTGCCGGATGGCGAGCAGGGCGGCCGCGAGCACGGCACCGACCCGTCACGCCGGACGAGCGGCGACTCCCGCCGCCGCCGCGAGTTCCGCGCCTGCCTGGACGCCATCGACGAACCCTACGCCGAGGACCACCCGGTCGAGGGGCAGCGCGTCGCCTTCTACCTGCCGGACCGCGAGGTTGCCATCACGTTCGATCCCCGCGCGTACTACGGCCTCGACGGCTCCGGCGTCGAACCGCTGCTGGCCGAACACGAGATGCCCGGGTCGGTGCTGATCGACCGGCTCCCCTTCGAGACGGCCGACCTCGGACCCCCCGCGGACGAGGAGGGCGACCCCGCCCGCGCCGCGTTCGCGGAACTGGGCGTCCCCGCCGGCGCGTCGCCCGAGGAGATCGACCGGGCCTACCGCCGCCGGGTCAAGGAGGTCCACCCCGACCAGGGCGGCGACGAGGACGCCTTCCGGCGGGTACGGGAGGCCTATGCCACCGCGAAGGAACACGCGGACTGATCGTGGTCGACGGTCGGTTTCACAGCCAGGAGGCCCCCTCCTCGACGCCGAGAACCGGGATCAGTCCGACGCGTCCCCGAGGTGATCGACGAGCAACTCGACCACCTGCTCTGTCCGTTCGTGCTGGACCCAGTGGCTGGCGTCGGGGAACCGTTCGAGCCGGCCATCCGCGCAGTACTCGACGCTTTCCGATGCCATCTCGGGGAGGAGGAACTGATCGCCCTCGCCCCAGACGACCAGCGTCGGCGGTTCGACGCGCTCGCGGGGCGGGTCCTCGCCCGCACGGAACAGCGCCCGGTACCAGTTGAGCATCCCCGTCAGTGCGCCCTCACGGCCCCAGGCGGCGCGGTAGCGCTCGATGTCTTCGTCGGTGAACGTGCCCTCGTCGGCGGTCTCCAGCCCCTCGACGAGTCGCTCGAAGCCTCCCCGCTGCTGGGCCCACTCGGGAATCCGGGGGAGCTGGAAGAAGAACATGTACCAGCTCTTGCGCAGCTGTCCCGGGCTCGACTTGAGCGTCGCCTCGAACACCGACGGGTGCGGGACGTTGATGATGCCGAGTCGGTCGACGGTCTCGGGATGTCGAAGCGCCAGGTCCCACGCGACGCCCGCGCCCCAGTCGTGGCCGACGACGTGTGCGGACTCCCGGCCGGTCGAGTCGATCAGGGCCCGAACGTCGCCCGAGAGGTTCTCGATCGCGTATGCGCCGACGCCGTCCGGTTTGTCGCTGCGGTTGTAGCCCCGCTGGTCGGGGACGAGCACCCGGTAGCCCGCCTCGACCAGCCCCGGGACGTGGTCGCGCCAGCCGTACCAGAACTCGGGGAAGCCATGCAGCAACACCACCAGCGGGTCGTCGGGGTCGCCGGCCGCGACGACGTGTAACTCGACGCCGTTCACCTCGCGGACCGTCGACTCCGCCGACGGAACGTCCGGGAGTGGGGCTGTGGTTTCGGCCGTCATGGTTACACCGGTGCGAGCACGCGCAGGACGATTCCGGGGCGCAACAGTCCGGCCATGCTCCCCCCGACCACGACGGCGTGGTCGCCGACCCGGTCGAGCCTGTCGCGTTCGTACCGCGTGACGTCTGCGAGTATCACGTGTCGAGACCTCCAATGGACGATGTGGCTGTCAGTCGGGTCGGAGTCACTTTTCGGTCGAACTCCCTAA
>CAZUWC010000246.1:0-3830 GCA_964623935.1 uncultured Halobacteriales archaeon | reverse complement strand
GAAGATACTTGAGTAAAGAAATTCAAAGTAGTACAGATATGAGTAAGAACAAATCCGGGGAGGTGGTGAGCGTCTCGGAGAAGGGGCAGGCGACGATTCCGAAGCGACTGCGCGAGAAACACGGGATCGAGACGCCCGGCAAGGTCCGGATGCGGGAGAACGAGGACGGGGAGATCGTCGTCGAACCTGTCCCGAGTCTCCGCGAGATGCGTGGGATGGCCGCGACTGACAGGCCGGGGACGGAACTGTTACGGGAGGAGCGCGAACGCGACCGGCGCCGTGACGAGGGGTTGCGCCCTGAGGACGGATGATCGTCTTCGACGCCGAACCGTTGATCGCGTACTACTGGGACGAACCCGGCAGCGACGCGGTCGAAGCACGGATACGGGCAGTCGAGTCTGGGGAACGGAAGGGACTGGTCAACACTGTGACCTGCACCGAGGTCCACTACGTGGTCCGTCGTGACGACGCGGACCGTGCGGACGCGTATCTCTCGCGGATCCGGAACTGGCTCCAGGTGATCGAGGCCGACGCCGTCTGGGAGAAGGCCTCGCTATTCAAGAGTCGGTACACCATCGCGCTCGGGGATGCATTCACCCTGGCGACAGCGGATGCCCGGGACGGGACGGCCTTCGTCGGGGCGGACGACGACTTCGCGGATGTGACCGAGGTGGAGGTTAAGCGGTTCCGGACCGATTCTGGGTGAGAGAAAATCTACGAGAACCGCTCGAAGGGCTGCTCACAGTCGTGACAGAAGTGCATCGACCGGCACAGCGACGGCCCCTTGGGGTGTTCGCGCTCGGTGTCCGTCGACCCGCAGTAGGGACACTCGACCTGTTCGTGTTTGCCGGACGTGTCGACGCTGGGGTCGGGATCACGCATGCTAGACACTCAGTCCGAACTCCCGCAGCGATTCCTTGCCCCGTTCGGTCACCATGTCGACGGTCCAGCCCGGCGACCAGACCAGCGTCACCCCCACGTCGGTGACGCCCTCGACGGCCGCGACGGCCTGCTTGACGTCGTTGATGAGCATATCGCGCGCGGGACACCCGGTGTAGGTCAGCGTCATCTCAACCTCGGCGCTGCCGTCCTCGTCGACCTCGACACCATAGATCAGCCCCAGGTCCACGATGGAGATGGGCATCTCGGGGTCCTCGACGCCGTAGAGTGCCTCCCAGACGTCCCGTGCCAGTCCCTCCGCACCCGCGCCGGTCTTGGGAACCTCGCCCTCGACGGACTCTTTCTCGGCGTAGTCGGCATCGTAGTCGGTGTATGCACAGGGGTCGGCTTCCGGTTCCGGGTCGGGGCGGTCGTACTCGCTGCTCATGGCTCGGGGTCCATGATGAGCGTCGCCGAATCGCGGCCGAGTTCGCGGTAGGTCTCGGTCATCTCGTCGTGCAGTTCCGGCCAGTGGTCGGTGTGCTCGCCGTCCCGGCCGACGGGCTCTGTGGGGTCGGCGGCGGGGACCTCGATGCCGATGCCGTCGAGGGTGCCGTTCACGCGGGTCTCCCACTCCTCGCGCATCTCCTGGAGTGACTGGTCGCGCACGCCCAGGTCCGCGACAATCGCCTCGACGTCGCCGGCGGGTTCGAACAACGTCAGCGCGTGCGGGTAGAGGCGGTCGAGGGCGGCCTGGACGCGCTCGCGGCCGTCCTCGTCGGCGACAAGGCGTTCGAGCCAGTTGTGGGCGTGTTCGAGGTGGTACTCCTCCTCGTCGAGTATCTTCCCGACGCGGTCGCGGATGGGGACGACGGCAGAGTCCTCGATGGCGTGCAGGCGGATGTCCTCGGCAACGTCGTAGAGGTACGACCGGACGATGGCGTCGGCCCAGTCGCCCTCTCCAAAGGGGAGTTCGACTAACGTGGTGTGCCGGAAATCGGCGGGGTCGCGCTCCCAGATGAGGTCGGTCTCGTCGTCCCCAAATCGCTGGAGGAGGTCGTACCACAGCCGGGCGTGGCCGAGTTCGTCCTGGGCGATGTTCGACAGGGCGATATCGGACTCCAGTGTGGGCGAGCGTACCTGCCACTCGGTGTACCGTTCCGCGGCGACCAGTTCGTCGTCGGCCAGGCGAAGGAGGAACCGACGGACTGCCTCGCGGGCCTCCCCCTCCAGGGCATCGAGGTCCTCGATGTCTGCCGTCGCGTCCGGGTCGGCGTCAGCATCGCTGTCGGTGGCGGCCATCAGCTCTCACCCCGTCGCTTTCGCTCGGCCTCGGTCAGTTCCTCCTCGGAGGCGGCGACCTCTTCGGCGGCCGGTTCGACGTCGTAGGCCTGCGCGAACCGGTAGGACTTGTCGGTCGTCCCCCCGAAGTTGGCCTCCTCGGCGTCGACCTCGCCGATTGCCTCCTTGGGAGCGACCCAGAGGCTGTGGGTCGGCTTGCGCCGGCCGTGCTGTATCTCGGCGAACATGAGCGCCATCTCGCGGTCCGGCGCGTGGACGTTCCCGCAGTGCGTGTGGTAGTCGCCCGCCTCTTGCTGGCGGAACACTTCCCAGATCATGGTTTCAGTCTGCTGCCGCCGGCGTCTCTGTACCGGTCGTGGCTGCCTCCTGGCCCTCGAGGAGGTCCCGGACCCACGAGACGGCCTCGCGGGCTGCGGCGCGCTCGTCGATCTGGCCGCGGCCGGGTTCGAACTCGTTTTTCGCGATAGCGAAAAACTCCTCCCAGTTCAGGTCCTCGTCGACGACCACGTACCGGCCGTCCTCCTCCCGGATGCGCGGTTCGTCGGGAATCTCCAGCCCGTACTTCTCCGCTTTGGGCATGTAGCTGTTGAGGAAGGCCTGCCGGAGTTCGTCGTTGGTCATCGTCTTCAGCCCCACCTCGGCGGCGAAGTCGTGGTGTGTCGACTCGTCGTCGGTCGGGCCGAAGAACTGCAGGATGCGGGGCCACCACTCCTCGAAGGCTTCCTGGGTCTTTTCCTGGACGCTCCGGGAGTCCGACATCAGCTCCGCGAGGATGCTCTCTCCGTGCTTGACGTGAAAGCCCTCCTCGAAGCAGATCTTGTCCATCGCGTGGGCGTACGGTTCCCAGCTGGACCGCTTGAGCGTCGCCTGCCGGCGCATCGCCGCGCCGTCGACGAAGAAGGCGACCATCGGCGTCTCCACCCACGACTCCATCGGGTAGTGGAAACAGTTGAGGAATTTGCCCCGCCCGGCGGCGAGTTCGTCGAGCATCTCCTCGCGGGTCTTGACGCCGAGCGACTCCGCGGCCCGGTACAGCAGTTGCCCGTGGCCGATCTCGTCTTGCACCTTGGCGCTGAAGGCCATCTTCCGCTCCAGGCTGGGCGCTTGCCGGATGAAGGGCCGTTCCAGGTACGCCCCCATGATCTCGCTGTTGGCGTGGAACTGCAACATTCGGGTCGCTGCCTTCCGGTACTCCTCGGGCAGGTCGTCCTTGGGGCTGAACTCCCGGGGCCCCGCGCGTTCCTTGACTTCCTCGATGTCCATGGTCGTTGTCTAGTTTCTCTCGACGGACCTTACGAATTGTGCCGTCTATAGCCGGGTTTTAAATATGATTTTCGCGGGAATTTAAGTACACTCACTCCCGAGATGAGGGAGATGATAGAGGAGTGTCTGGTGGTGGAGTTCCACATCGCTGGCGACGACTGCCCGCTGGCCGAGGCGAGTCGGGCGGGGGTCGCCATCGACGCGGCGGCGCCGCTGTTGCGCGGGGACGGGAACGTCCTGTTGCGCTTCAGCGCGCCGGCCGACGGGGGACTGGCGCGGACCCTGGACGCCGACGACCGCCTGCGGTACCTCCACCGGACGGTAACCGGCGACCGGGCCACCTACCGGTGTCTCTCCTTCCATCCCTGCGTGGTCCACACGCTCAC
>CAZUWC010000245.1:0-3837 GCA_964623935.1 uncultured Halobacteriales archaeon | reverse complement strand
TCGCCGGCCGCACCTGCAGGGGGCTGGAGGGTGACCGCATCCATCCCTCCGATGGCCCCGAGGTAGTCCTGCAACCGGGCCATCGCTTCGAGGACGCCCTGGACGTGTTCGTCCTCGCGGTCGGGGTGGACCGCGGCCTCGGGTCTTGCTGCGAGGTCCTCGGTGAACGGCGGGTTGTACTTCATGGTACAGGACCCGAGCGGGAAGGGGCCGCTCTCGACGCCGTAGTTCATCTGGGAGAGGCGCGTGTAGTGGCGCGCCAGTTCCGGCTCTTCGAGAGCCGGCAGTTCCAGCGAGTCGCGGGTCAGGTCGTCGGGCAGCGGCGAATCCTCCCCGACGTCGACCTCGGTGGTGTCCTTCTCGGAGAGGAGCGGCTCGTACCGGTCGTCCTCGGCCCAGCGGGCCTGGTCGTACTTCATGTCGCCACCTCCCCGAGCGCGTCGACGAGGCCATCGACGGCGTGGGCATTCGTCTCGGTCACGCAGACCTGGATGCGGTGGTCGTCGACCGCGTGGACCGCGTAGCCCTCCTCGGCGAGGTCCGAGGCGACGGCGGGGGCTGGCTGGTCGACGCCGGCGACGAACTCCCGGAAGTGATGCCGGTCGTGGACCGGCGCGCGCACACCGGTGATCTCGTCCAGCCGGTCGGCCACCTCGCGAGCGCGGGTCACGCACTCCTCGGCGAGGTCGAGCAGGCCGTCGGGGCCCAGCGAGGCGGCGTGGATGGCCGTCCGGAGCGCGACCCAGGCCTGGTTCGTGCAGATGTTGCTCGTCGCCCGCTCCCGGCGGATGTGCTGTTCGCGGGTCTGCAGCGTCAGCGTGTAGGCCCGGCGGCCGCTCTCGTCCTCGCTGGCGCCGACCAGGCGGCCGGGCACCTGCCGGAGGAAGTCCTCCCGGGTGACGAAGAGGCCGATCCCCATGCCGTAGGCGGTCCCCAGGCCCAGGGTGGCGGCGTCGCCGACGACCACGTCGGCCCCGACGTCGGCCGGCCGCTCCAGCAGCGAAAGGGCCACCGGGTCCGACCCCAGACAGAACAGCGCGTCCTGGTCCTCGGCGAGGGCGCCGATTGCGCCGAGGTTCTCCTCGATGGTCCCCCGGACGGTCGGCGATTCGGCATAGACCATGACAGTGTCGTCGTCGACTACCGCTTCGAGAGCGTCGACGTCGACGTTTCCGTCCGACGTGGGGTAAGTCTCGACATCCAGGTTCGCCCCGCTCGCGTAGTTGTCCAGCACCCCTCGCTTCTCCTCGCGCAGGAGGTCCGGCACCAGCACCGTCGTCCCGTCGGTGGCCCGCACTCTGGCCGCGAGCGTCGCCGCTTCCCCGAGGGCTGTCGCGGCGTCGTACATCGAGCAGTTCGCCACCTCCAGCCCCGTGAGTTCGACCAGCATCGACTGGTACTCGAAGAGCGCCTGGAGGAACCCCTGGGCGATTTCGGGCTGGTACTGGGTGTAGGAGGTGAGGAACTCCTGGCGGTCGGCCAGGTGGTCGACCAGCGAGGGGACGTAGTGGTCGTAGTGTCCACGGCCGAGAAACTCCACGAGGTCCTCGTTCCGTGAAAGCGTCCGTCCGAGTTCCCGCCGGACGGCTTGCTCGCTCCGTGCGTCGATGTCGAACGTGCCCTCGAAGGCAATTGACGCCGGGATGTCGAACAGGTCGGCCTCGTCGTCGACACCGACCGCCTCGAGCATCGCCTCCGTCTCCGCCCGTCCGTGTGGCGCGTACGGCGTGCCGTCTCGGCTCATGCGTCCGAACGTAGGCCTCCGTCTACCCATTCTTTACGGTTCAGCGACTCCCGTCGGCCGTCTCCCGGCAGGTCGGTTCGGCGCCGCTGTCGGGTTCGACTCTATACCGGTGGACGTAAGCAATGATACATTCAGCCGAGAGGCGTGACAGCTGAGATGTATCAAACGTTACGTCCACCGGTATAGTCCCCGAGCAGCGGGCGCGTGGAGTTCGCGACCACGAGGAGGCTGCTGGTGGCCATCGCCGCCGCGGCGAAGAGGGGGTTCAGCAGGCCCGTCACGGCCAGCGGGATGGCGACGCCGTTGTAGACGAACGCCCAGCCGATGTTCTGCCTGACGCGCCGCCTGGTCGCGTCCGCGAGGTCGAAAATTTCGGTGACCGCCGGGAGTGCGTCCTCGACGATGGCGACGTCGGCGGCGTCGGCAGCCAGCGCCGTCCCGCCGCCCAGCGCCACCCCCAGGTCCGCGCTCGCGAGGGCGGGCGCGTCGTTGGTGCCGTCGCCGACCATCGCCACCTGCCGGTCGCGTCCGAGTCGCCGGACGGTCGCCGCCTTGCCCTCGGGCGGGACGCCCGCGAACACCCGCGACACGCCGGGATGCCCGCGGAACGGGGCGGCCGCCTCGGATTCGTCGCCCGTCAGCACGACCACCTCGACGTCCCGGTCCTCAAGCGCGCGGACCGTCTCCTCCCACCCCTCGCGGGGTTCGTCGCCCACCGCGACGACTCCCTCGGCCGTCCCGTCCCGGCCGACGACGACGGGGACCTGTCCCTCCGCCCTGACGGCCCGCGCCCGCTCGCCGACGTTCTCGGGGACCCCCCAGTCCCGGTTCGCGAAGAGGTCGGGGTGGCCGACGAGTACCTCCGTACCATCGACGAATCCGGAGACGCCCGTGTCGTGGCTCTCGAAGGCCTCGATTCCCTCGCCGGTCGCTGCGTCCGTGGCTTCTCCGGCCGTCGCCTCCCCGAGGCCGCCGTCGGTGGCCGCTTCGCGGTCCGTCCCCTGCCCGGGCCCGAAGGCGTCGGCGACGGCCCCGGCGACGGGATGCGACGAGCGCGCTTCGAGGCGGCCGGCCGCTGCCAGCGCCTCCTCCGGGCCGGACGCGGAGACGACCCGCGTCTCGCCGGTCGTGAGCGTCCCCGTCTTGTCGAAGACGACCGTCTCGACCTCGCGGAGTCGCTCGAAGACGCTGTCGTCGAAGACGACCACGCTGCGGTCCATCGCCTCCTTGATGCCCGAGGCGACCGCCAGCGGCGTCGCCAGCCCCAGCGCGCACGGACAGGAGACGATGAGCACCGTCAGCGCGACCAGGAGAACCGCCGTCGGCGCGGCCCCGAGGGCGAGGTAAGCAAGGCCGACCAGGACGGCCAGCGCAAGGACCGTCGGCACGAACACCACGGCCAGTCTGTCTGCGAGTTTCTGGACGCCGGTCGCGTCGCTCTGGAGGTTCCAGACCAGTTGCAGGATGCGGTCGACGCTGCTGGTCGCGCCCTCCCCCACTTCCACGACGAGTGCGCCGTCGGTCACGACCGACCCGCCGATCACGTCGTCGCCGGGCGCCTTCCCGACGGGGAGGGACTCGCCCGTGACGACGGCCTCGTCGACGGTGCCCTCGCCCTCCCCGACAGTCCCGTCGACCGGGACGCGCTCGCCCGCCCGGACGAGCACGCGGTCGCCCCCGGCGAGGTCGTCGACGGAGACTTCCTCCGTGACGCCGTCGACGTAGCGGTTCGCGGTGTCGACGGTCGCACTCGTCAACTCGGAGAGGCGGTCGGTCGCCCGGCGTTTCATCCCTGACTCGTAGTAGGTGCCCGCGGTGACGACCAGCACGATGGCGATGCTCACGTCGAAGTAGATGTCGATGCGCCCGAGCGCGACCGCCAGCAGGCTGTAGGCGTAGGCGCCCAGCGCCGCCAGCGAGACCAGGAGGTTCATGTTGGGCTGGCGGGCACGCAGGCTGACGTACGCGCCCTGCAACAGCGGCCATCCCGTGTAGAAGAGTACCAGCGTCGTGAAGAAGGCGATGACGTAGAAGGGGTACTGGGCGTTCTGGAGTTGCTCGGTGACCTGCTGGAGCATCCAGTCCGGGTAGAG
>CAZUWC010000244.1:0-3880 GCA_964623935.1 uncultured Halobacteriales archaeon | reverse complement strand
GTGTTGCAGGCCGTGGTGACGTTGTTGTTGAGGTTGGCGACGACGGTCACCTCCTCGCCCACATCCTCCGCTCGCCGTCGGTCCGCGAGTTCGAGGACGGCCTCCTTGCGTCGGCGGTCGATGCCGTCGGTGTCGGTCCCGGTCGTCAGGAGTTCGATTCCGTCGGCGACCGAGAGGCGCTCGCCGGTCCGGGCCTTCGCCAGGGCGTTCTCGAAGGACTGTTCGGTCGCCGGCCGCGTCGCGAAGTCGAACTCGCCGCGGGGGACGGCCGCGTCGGCGCGGTCTGGCATTATCCTACCCACCGGCCGCCGGGATAAAAACGACCGGTATCCGGGCCGGTTTGCCGCCCTCTCTCACGCTGTCACGTCTGGACCGGCCTCGGCGCCGGAACTGCAACCTTCATGTGGCCGCCAGTCACCCCTCTACCCGATGACCAGCGTCAAGAACTTCCGGGTCGACGAACCGCCCACCGCGTCGGAGCTGGGGCGCGGGGCGTTCGTCTTCACGGACGACTACTCGGTCTTCGACTGGGGGAAGATGCCTGACGAAATCCCGGACAAGGGAGCGTCGCTCTGTACGATGGGTGCGTTCAACTTCGAACTGCTGGAGTCTGCGGGGGTCCCCACACACTACCGCGGCGTGGTCGACGACGGCGAGGAGTGCCGACTCGACGCCGCCCTCGACGGGGGCGACCGGCCTCGCGAGATGGCGATCGACCTCACGCAGGTGCCCGACCTCCCCTTCCAGGATGGCACGTACGACTACGGGGCATACCACGACGCCGCGGGGTCGAACTACCTGGTCCCTCTAGAGGTCGTCTTCCGCAACCGCGTCCCGGTGGGGTCGAGTCTCCGGGAGCGTTCCAGGCCCGCCGAGCACGGCCTCGACTTCGCGGAGTGGCCCGACGAGGCGGTCGACCTCCCCGAGGCCGTCGTCGAGTTCTCCACGAAATACGAAGAACAGGACCGCTATCTCGACCGCGCCGAGGCCGACCTGATCGCGGGCCGCGCCGACGTCGACGAACTGGAGGCGGTGGCCCGCGAAGTGAACCGCATCGTCACCGACCGCGCCGAGCGTTCGGGCATGGTCCACCAGGATGGGAAAATCGAGTGTCTCTCCCACGACGGCGAGGTCCGTGTCGCAGACGTCGTCGGGACTTTCGACGAGAACCGCTTCGCCTACGACGGACAGCAGGTCTCGAAAGAGGTCGTCCGCCAGTACCACAGGCGTACCCAGCCGGAGTGGGTCGCGGCCGTCAGCGAGGCCAAAGAGCGGGCAAAGCGTGAGGGAGTCGCCGACTGGAAGGCACTCTGTGACCGCGAGCCCGAGCCGCTCGACCAGTCGGTCCTCGAAGCAGCGCGCGATCTGTACTGTGCGGGGACGAACGCGTACACGGCCCGTGACGTGTTCGCGGCCCCGACCATCGAGGAGGCCGTCGACGCCATCGTCCCGGCCGGGGAACCGTCGTAGCCCCCCAATCCGTATCAGTCCTCGTCGGCGTCGTCTTCTTTGATGTCCGCGAGCCGCCCGACGAGTTCGTCGGTCGTCGCACCCGTCTCGAAGGAAACCTCCCCGTCGTGGTCGCTGTCGTGGATGGCCACTCCTTCGGGGTCGCCCTCGTCGGTAGTTATCTCCTGGTTTTCCTGCTCGGACTCGTCGTAGCTACCAAAACCCATACCATGATTACGACCCCGAGTGACAAAAGCGACCCGGAAGAGGTCGGCCCGGGAGAGTTCCGTGGATATAGTGATTGCTGTAAGTCATTGCCGGATCGACCGAACGCTGTCGTGCGGTCGTACCGGTAAACAGTTACAGCAATCACTATACCACAAGCGTTTTCGCCGCGCACGACGGCCTCTCGACCGATGCCCGGCTACACAGCCACCGTCACCGTCCGGCTGAAGCAGGGGGTGCTCGACCCGGAGGCCGAGACGACCCAGCAGGCACTCGAGCGTCTGGGGTTCGAACTCGAGGGGCTGCGCTCGGCCGACCAGTTCGAACTCGACCTGACGGCGACCGACGAGAGCGAGGCCCGCGACCGCGCCGAGGAGATGACCGAGCGACTGCTCGCGAACCCCACGATTCACGACTACGAAATCGCGGTCGAGCGACGATGATCACGGGCACACTCGCGGGCGGGAGGTGGCTCGCGTGACGGTCGCAGTCGTCCAGTTCGGCGGGAGCAACTGCGACCGGGACACCGTCCAGGCGCTGGAACACCTCGGGTTCGACGCCGAACTCGTCTGGCACGAGGACGGGCTGCCCGCCGACACCACCGGCGTCGTCCTCCCCGGGGGGTTCTCCTACGGCGACTACCTGCGGGCCGGCGCCATGGCTGCGCGCGCACCGGTCATGGACGAGGTCCGGGAGGCCGTCGCCGACGGCACGCCCCTCCTCGGGGTCTGCAACGGGGCCCAGATGGGCTGTGAAGGAGGGCTGACGCCTGGCGCGTTCACGACCAACCGGAGCGCTCGCTTCCAGTGTGAACACGTCCGCGTCCGCGTCGAGAACGCCGACACCCGGTTCACGCGCCACTTCGAGGCGGGTGACGTTCTCGAACTCCCCATCGCCCACGGCGAGGGGCGTTTCGAAATCGACGCCGCAAAACTGGAGACGCTGAGAGCCGAGGACCGCGTGCTCTTCCGGTACTGCGATGCCGACGGCGAGGTGACGGACGGGGCGAACCCGAACGGGTCGACGGACAATATCGCGGGTATCCAGGGCGAGCGGGACCACGTGGCCGTACTGATGCCCCACCCCGAACGTGCCACCCTCTCCGATGTCGGCGCCACCGATGGAGAGGGAATACTCCACGGGTTCGCTGACACGTAGCTATCCACGTCGATGGGTGACAGGATGGGGAACGAAGGGGCCGGAGCGTGTGACACTGTCGCCGTCCGGCGACTCGGGCGCCGGGCCCTGGGGAATGCTTCGCCGCCGGATCATTAATACCCGCGCCTACCGCGGTGAAAGTGAAAGTGGACGCGTTCGACTGGTGAGACCGTCACAGCCGCCACCGTCAGGGCGCGAGGGGCATCGAGTAACTCCGCTCGCGTTCGCGGACGACCTCCCAGGTGCGCTCGCACTCGCAGGCGACCTGGTCGAAGACGTCCGGGTCCTGCCGGAGGTCGAAGTCCTTGATCGCGCGCTGGACGCGGTCGTCGCACTCGCCGCAGTTGTGGGGACCACGATCCGACCCGTGGCCGACGGGGTCGGAGACGACGATGACCTCCTCGTCCGCGGTCGATTCGAGCACCTCGGCGACGCTCCACAGCCAGGGCGGGCGGTAGCCGTCGGCGTGGAACAGGTCCGCGACCATCGTGTGGCGCTGGACGTTACAGGGGTTCATCGAGACGGTGTGACACCCCTCCACTCCCGCACACCGCCTGATCGATCGTTCCATGTCGGCGATGGCCTCCCCCTCCGAGAGGAAGGGGGGTTTCATCAGCAGGTAGGCCTTGACGCCGGCACCGGCCTCGCGGGCCTCGGCGGCGGCGCGTTCGAACGCCGCGAACTCGAAGTACTTGTTCACACAGTCCCGGCGGACGCGGTCGGTCGCCGTCTCCAGGCCGACGGCGATGTCGGTCGCGAGGCCCTGCTCGGTGAAGTCGGCAATCTTCTCGCGGTCGACGAAATCGGGCAGTGACTCGACGACGATGCGGTCGCGGTCGGCGAAGGTTTCGGCGATGGCTCCCCGCGTCTCGGCGGGAATCTCGCGCTCGTCCAGGAAGGAGCCAGAGGTGTAGATTTTCACCTGTCCGGCCGGTTCGTCGGCGTGTTCGCGCTCGTGGTCGAGGCACTTCCCGACCTGGGTCATCAGGTCCTCGTGGGCGACGGTGCCGCCCTCGACGCTCTCGGCGACGTAGCCACACATCGTACA
>CAZUWC010000243.1:0-3882 GCA_964623935.1 uncultured Halobacteriales archaeon | reverse complement strand
GGCTGGCAGCTCCGGGAGGCCATCGAACTCCACCAGGACGTCGACTCGGAGGCGGCCCGCGACCGCGCCGTCGAGTTGCTCTCGCGGGTGGGCATCCCCGAGGCCGGCACCCGCCTCGAGGACTACCCCCACGAGTTCTCCGGCGGCCAGAAACAGCGCGTGATGGTCGCCATCGCGCTGGCCTGCGAGCCCGACCTGCTGATCGCCGACGAACCGACGACGGCCCTCGACGTGACCATCCAGGCCCAGATCCTCAGCCTCTTTGCGGACCTCCAGCGCGCACGGGACATGGCCGTCCTCTTCATCACCCACGACCTGGGAGTGGTCGCCGAGGTGGCCGACCGCGTGGTGGTGCTGTACGCGGGCAAGGTCATGGAGCGGGGCTCCGTCGAAGACGTCTTCGAGACGCCGGCCCACCCCTACACCCGGGCGCTGCTGGACTGTCTCCCGGGCGAGGGGACGCTCGGCGGCATCCCCGGCGAGATTCCCGAACCCACGGACCCGCCGGCGGGCTGTCGCTTCGCCGACCGCTGTGCCTACGACCGCGAGGAGTGCCACGAGGGCGACCAGCCGCCCCTGTACGCGCTCGACGGCGACGACCACGTCGTCTCCTGTGTCCACTTCGGCCCCGGCGGCGACCCGGGGGTCGTGCTCGACGAGGAGCGCGACGGCGACACGCCCGCGCCGGCACACACGGAACGCGCCGGCACGCGCGACGGGGGAACTGCTCGCGACGGCGGTGACCGCCGATGACCGCGCGTCGGGGCCCGCTGCTCGACGTGCGCGACCTGGAGAAACACTACCCGGTGACGGAGGGGTTCCTCAACGAAGAGGTCGGGCGCGTCCGGGCGGTCGACGGCGTCAGCTTCGAGCTGTCGGGCGGCGAGACGTTCGGGATCGTCGGCGAATCGGGGTGTGGGAAGACCACCGCCGCGCTGGCGTTGCTCCGGCTGGTCGACCCGACCGGCGGCGAGGTGCTGTTCCGCGGCGATGACGTCACCGACTTCGACGCCGACCGGCTCAAGCGGTTCCGCCGGGAGGTGGGGATGATCTTCCAGGACCCCGATTCGAGTTTCGACCCGCGGATGAACGTCGGCGACGCCGTCGCCGAACCGCTCGTCGTCCAGGGCATGGACGACACCGACCGCCGGCGGGAAATCGTCGCGGACCTCCTCGAACGGGTGGGGCTCTCGACGGCCGACGCCGCCCGCTACCCCCACGAGTTCTCCGGCGGCCAGAAACAGCGCATCGCGCTGGCGCGGGCACTCTCGGTCAACCCGGAACTGATCGTCGCCGACGAGCCGGTCTCGGCACTGGACGTCTCGACCAAGGCCGAGATCCTCGCGCTGCTGGACCGCCTCCAGGACGCCTTCGGCCTGACGGTGATCGTCATCAGCCACGACCTCGGGGTCGTCCGGGAGATCTGTGACCGCGTCGCCGTGATGTATCTCGGGGAGTTCGTCGAGGTCGGCCCCACCGAGGACCTGTTCGCGGACCCCCACCACCCCTACACGCGGGCGCTTCTGTCCTCGATCCCGACGCCGGACCCGACCGACCGCGGTATCGACGTCGACCTCCGCGGGGACGTGCCCGACCCCGAGTCGCCGCCACCGGGCTGTCGGTTCCACACCCGGTGTCCGGAGGTCATCCCCCCCGAGGGGCTGGAGCTCTCCCAGGAGGTCTGGCGGTCCGTCCTGTACTTCCGCCAGCACGTCCGCGACGGCACCCTGGACCCGGAGGGGGTCGCCGACCTCGCCGCCCTGACGACCGAGGGCCTCGAGGACGGAGCGACCCTCGCGGAAATCCCCGCGAGCGCGGTCCACGAGACCCTCCGCCGGGAGTACGACCTCCCCGAGCGACTCGCCGATCCCGAAGCCGAGGACGCCCTCGAACGCGGACTCGATCACCTCGCGGACGGTGACCTCGCTACTGCACGCGAGGCCCTCGCCGACGTCTTCGTCACGCCCTGCGAGCGCGAGAAACCGCCCCTCGAGGAACACGCGCCCGGCCACGAGTCGGCGTGTCTCCTGCAACACCCCGAATACGGCGCGCGCACACGTTCCGCCGAGAGAGAACAGTGACCGCGGGGGCTACACGCCCAGTTCCTCGGCGAGGTCGTAGAACGTCTCGACGGTGACGTCGGGGTCGCCGTCGAAGCGGCCCCAGGGGTTGTCGTAGCGGTCCATCCACGCGCCCTGCATCCCGGCGTGGATGGCCCCCTGGACGTCGAAGTTGGGGCCAGCGACGTGGACGACGTGCTCGACCGGCGTGTCGGTCCGGTCGGCGGCGTGTTCGTACAGCGAGGTGTGTGGTTTGAACGTCTCGATCTCGTGGGCGCTGATGGCCTCCTCGATCAGGTCGCCGATCCCGGCGTGTTCGACCATCGAGGAGAGCATCTCGGGGTTGCCGTTCGAGAGCACGTACACCGGGTAGCCGCCCTCGCGGATGCGCTCGATGCCGTCCCGGACGTCCGCGAAGACGTCGAGTTCGTGGTAGACTTCGAGGATTTCGTCGCGCTCCTCGGGCGGGAGGTCGACGCCGTTAGCGTCCAGGGCGTACTGGAGGGCGTCGCGGTTCATCTCGTAGAAGGGCTGGTAGGCGTCGATGTGGTTGGCGATCATCGTGTACGCGATGGACTGCATCCGCCAGAGGTCCGACACCGGTTCGGGGTCCTCGACGCGTTCCCTGAGACGCTTCTGTGCGGCGCTGGGGTCGACGAGTGTGCCGTACGAGTCGACGGTGACCGTCTCGACGCGGTCGGCGTCCAGTGGCATACTCCCACCAACACGCGCCGACACCAAAGAGGTTGAGCCACGTGTCAGTGCGAACTCCATCTGTATCCACAGACACTACTCGATGCGGGCGGTGGTTTCGGAAGTTCGTTCGACAACCTCACAGATTATACGCCTGTCGCCAGTAGCCACCGGTATGGACGAACGATGGGACGGATTTGCTACAGAGCTTCGATCGAGTGATCCCGACCGGGTGAACGAGGTCGTCGACGAGATCAGGGAGATGGACCTCGACGAGCGAGTCGACCTCTTCGAGGCCTGTTTCGACGGACTGGTCGACATCTACGCGGAGAGCGACGACGGGTACGTCCGACAGTCGGTCGTCCGGGTCGCCGAACGACTCGTTCCGGGGCATCCGGTCGTCATGGCCGCAGCCGACGACGATCGTTTGCCGGGCAGGGATATCGAGGACATCCAGGACCAGACGGACAGGCTCTGTGGCTTTCTGCTGGAGGCGATTACAGACGACGATGGAAGGGTCAGACAGGCGGCCAAGGGTGGGCTGAAGGACGTCTTCCGCACCTACGAAGCACTGGAGAACGAGGAGACGATAGAAGCTCTCGCACGGGAACTCGAGGAGATGGCCACAGACTGTTCGGGAAAACAGCGCAAACACCTGCTGGAAGCCAAAGAAGACGCGGAGTTCTTCATGAAGTCGAGCATCGAACGGATACTCGATGGATTGTAGCGACAACAGTCCGTATCAGTTCGTCTTGGAGTCGGCACGCTGTTGCGTGTCGGGCGCCTCGACACCCTCGGCGGCCTCGACGGAGTCGGTCTCCTTCTCGGTGTCGACGTGCCAGCGGTCGACCTCGCTCTCGAAGTCCGCCAGCCCGTTCGAGACGCGCATTTTCAGGTCGTCGTCGTTGATGTTGACCTCGAAGACGTAGTCGGCGCCCTCGCTACGGCCCACCCGCTGGAGGTTGGCACTGATGAGTTCGTTGTCGAAGTAGTAGGGCGCGATGCGCGTCATCACGTTGCGGTAGACGGCCCCCTCGACGGTGCGGATGGCCTTCCGGCCCGCGGAATCGGCGGCGCGGGCGACGTAGTCTAAGCTGTCGCTCCACTTGTCGACGGCTTCGTCGGGGTC
>CAZUWC010000242.1:0-3885 GCA_964623935.1 uncultured Halobacteriales archaeon | reverse complement strand
ATGGCGATGCGGTCGCCCATCGTCATCGCCTCGGTCTGGTCGTGGGTGACGTACACCGTCGTCACACCGAGGTCCTCCTGGAGTCGCTGGAGTTCGGTCCGCATCTGGGCCCGGAGTTTCGCGTCCAGGTTCGAGAGGGGTTCGTCCATCAGGAACACCTCGGGGTCCCGGACGATGGCCCGCCCGAGTGCGACGCGCTGTTGTTGCCCGCCCGAGAGGTCGCTCGGTTTGCGCTCCAGCAGTTCGGGGATGTCGAGCAACTCGGCGGTCTCCTCGACGCGGCGGTCGATTTCGTCGTCGGGCAGGTCCGTCGACTCCTCCAGCCCGAAGGCCATGTTCCCCCTGACGGACATGTGGGGGTAGAGCGCGTAGGACTGGAAGACCATCGCGATGTCGCGGTGCTGGGACTTGACGTCGTTGATGACCTCCCTGTCCAGGCGGAGCGTCCCGTCCGAGATCGACTCCAGGCCGGCGATCATCCGGAGCGTGGTCGACTTCCCACACCCGGAGGGCCCGACCACGACGAGGAACTCGCCGTCCTCGATGGACAGCGAGACGTCGTCGACCGCGACGATCTGCTCGTCGCCGTCCTGGAAGACCTTCGTCAGCGAGTCGAGTTCGAGTTCAGCCATCTATGTGCCTCCTGAGAGTGCCCTCAAGTAGTCACTGCTCCGCGCGCCGGGGACTTGATTCCGTCGCCAGTCCGTGGCACTATGGGGTGGATTCATGTCGCCACCCCCTCCGCGAACTCGTCGCCGAAGGCGATGTACACCGCGAGCGTCGGCAACGCCGCCAGGAAGGCGCCGGCCATCCGGAGCGCGAAGTCCGTTCCCTCCTGGGACGTGCCCAGGCCCGCGAGGATCAACACGACGGGAGCCGCCGCGCTCGACTCCGTGGCCACCAGCACCAGCGTGAACAGCAGGTCGTTCCAGATCTGGGTGAACTGGTAGATGAGCACCACGGCGAACATCGGCGTCGAGAGGGGCAACACGATCCGCCGGTAGACGCGCCGGAGGGAAGCCCCATCCAGGCGCGCGGACTCGATCATCTCCACGTTCATGTTCTTGTAGTACGACCGGAAGAGGATCGTACAGATGGGGATGCCGTAGGCGACGTGGGTGACGATCAGTTCCACGACGCCGACGTAGTCGTCGTTGACGCCGAGCGCCCAGAGGAACCCCAGCCACTCCTCCAGCGGGACGGTCGACCAGAACTGCGAGAGCGGAACGAGCACCGCCTGGTAGGGGATGAAGATGCCGGCGACGAACAGCGCCAGCAGCGGCGCCTTGTACCGGGGTCGCCACTCGGTGATCGTCAGGCCGTAGGCGGCCAGACTGCCCATGAACGCCGAGATGACCGTCGCCGGGACCGCGTAGAGGGCGCTGTTTATCATCCCGCGGCCCAGCACGTCGAGTGCCGTCGCCCACTTCTCTATGGTGAACCCCGACCCGGGCGGTGCGAACGGCGCGGTCCGGGTCACTGCGTCGGTGGTCTTGAACGACGTGACCAGCCCCGTCTCGATGGGCGTCATGTAGAAGGCGAACAGCGCGAGCAGCGTCGCGTACAGGCCGACGCGGTAGCCATCGAGACTCCGGAGGCGCGCGCCGAGACCCTTCCCCTCGACGGTACCGCCGTCGGGCGTCGGCGTCTCGTCGCTCACAGGTTATCCCTCCTGAACTGGTAGACGAGGTACGGCCCGATGATGGCGAGAGCCATCAGGAACAGGATGACCGCGATGGAGGCCCCGTAGGCCCAGTTCTGGTTCGAGTAGGCTTCACGGACCATCTTCGTCGCGAGGATGTCGGCGCCGTTGGGTGGCCGGTAGCCCGAGACCAGCGAGTACAGGAAGTCGAAAGCCTTCAGCGCGAAGACCATCAACACGACCGAGGCGCTGATGGTCGCGCCCTTCAGTTGCGGGACGACGACCCGCCAGTACATCTTCAGGGTCGAGGCGCCGTCGACCTGTGCCGCCTCGTAGTGTTCGGTCGGGATGGCTCGCAGGCCGGCGAGGTACACGACCATCGCGTAGCCCGAGAACTGCCAGACCAGCGCGAACACGACCGCCCAGAGCACGACCGCGGAGTTGCCGATCCAGTCGATGGGCCCCACCCCGACCGTCCCCAGCGCGATGTTGATGACGCCGTTGTTGAAGTTGTACATCCACAGCCAGAACTGCGCGGTCACGACAAAGGAGAGGCTCATCGGGAGCAGGTAGATGGTCCGGAAGGTGTTCTCGAAGCGGATGCCCCGGTCGATGAGGATCGCCAGTGCGAGTCCGATCACGAGCGTCGCCGCGGTGAAACCGACGATGAGGACGAACGTGTTGACCGTCGCGTCGATCACCGCCGAGTCGGTCGCGGCCCGGACGTACATCTCGAAATCCAGGTCCGAGTAGTCCGGCGCGGCCGCAAAGCCCTCGTAGTCGGTCAGCGAGATGAGGACGTTCCAGATGATGGCGCCGTAGACGAACAGCCCCACCAGCAGGAACGCCGGGAGCCAGAAGGGCAACGACTCGACGAAGTCGCTGCCGAGACGCTCGTCCAGGACGGCCTCGACCCGTGCCGCCGGCCCCGGGGCACCGGAACCGTGCTCGTCAGTGACTGTCCCGCCGTCGGCCCGGGCGTCGCCGTCGCTCCCGCCGCGGCGCCCGCGCCGCCAGAGATCGGCCAGTACCCGCCGGACCCGCGAGACGAACCCGGTCATTCCCTGCGATCAGATCGCGTCCATGAACCCGGACGTGGCCGCGTCCACGTTGTAGGGGCCCGTGAACTCCGAGCTGATGACGTCGTTGAGCGCGGTCATCTTCTCGCGCTCGACCGCCAGGCCGTGCTGGAGCGTCGGCGGCCGGTGGTCGGCGTCGGCGAAGTCCTCCGCGGTCTCCTGGAGGAACGGCCCGAACTGGTCCATGCTGACGTCGGTCCGGGTCGGGATCGACCCCTTGAACTGGTTGAACGCGATCTGTGCGTCCTCGCTCCCGACGAACTCCATCCAGGTCTTCGAGGCCTCGGGGGAGGGGTTGTCCGAGGGGTACAGGAACGAGTCGAAGTGCAGCGTGTACATGTTGCCCGTGCCCGGGAACGGCACGAAGCCCCAGCCCTCGTCGTACGCGAAGTCCTCGGCGTTGCGGTAGGCACCCGCGGCCCAGTTGCCCTGGTGAATGAACGCCGCGTCGCCGTTGATGATGTTCTCGTTGGACCCCGTCAGCCCGATGGAAGCGGCGTCCTCGTTGATGTACTCTTCCAGGACCGTCGCCGTCGACTCGAAGGTCGCACGGACGGCGCTCTCGTCGCCCTCGCCGCCAATGAAGTCCATGTAGGCGTCAAAGCCCTCCTGGCCGAGCATCATCGCGGCGAACAGTTGGGTCGTCGTCCAGGTGCCCTGCATCCCGTGGGTCATCGGGATCTTGTCCGTCTCCGTCGCGACCGCGTCGAGGGCGTCGACGAGTGCCGAGACGCTGTCCAGCGAGTCGGGGTCGACGCCCGCTTCCTCGACGACCGAGACGTTGTAGAACAGGCAGTTCAGGCGGTGCGAACCGAGGGGGACGGCACGGAAACTGCCGTCCTGCTGGTGGAGGTCGACGGCCTCGTCGACCATGACGTCCTCGAAGCCCGCGTCGCTCCAGACGTCGTCGACGTTGCCCAGCGCGCCTGTATACCGCAGGAGGTTCTTGCCCGGCCAGTTCGCGAAGGAACTCGGCGGGTCGCCGCTCTGGAGGCGGTTGGCGACCACGGCGTCGAGGTTCTGGTTCCCCCCGCCGCCGATCGGGTTGAACTCCGTGTTCACGTCCGGGTGTTGCTCCTCGAACACCGACGTGAGTTCCTCGGCCGCCTTGGCCCCGTCGCCGCCGGTCCAGCCGTGGAGCACTTCGAGTGCTGCTCCGGAGCC
>CAZUWC010000241.1:0-3902 GCA_964623935.1 uncultured Halobacteriales archaeon | reverse complement strand
CCTCGTTGCCGTTGGCCTGCCAGGGCAGGAAGTTCGAGGTGCGCTCGTCGCCGCCGGTCCGGACGATGAGGTCGACGTCCCGGGTCGGCCCCTCGTAGAGGGCCGCGTCGACGGTCGCGCTGTCGATTCCGGCGGGGTCGAGGTCGCCGGCCGCGACGCGGCGTGCCACGTCCCGGGTTGCGTCGAGCAGTTCCCGCCGGCCGCCGTACGCGAGCGCGACGTTGAGGTGCAGGCGGTCGTACTCACCGGTCCGGCGGTCGGCGTACTCGACAGCCTCGCGCACACGCCCGGGCAGGCGGTCGAGGTTCCCGATGGCGCGGATGCGGACCTCGGCCTCGTGGACGCGGTCGGCGTCGGCGAACTCCCGGAGTTTGGCCGCGATGAGGTCGAACAGTTCCTCGCGTTCCGCGGGGGGGCGATCGAAGTTCTCCGTCGAGAAGGTGTAGAGGGTGACCTCCTCGATGTCGAGTTCGTCACACCACTCCAGCAACGCCTCGGTGGTGTCGGCGCCGGCGCGGTGGCCCTCGGTGGGCTCGGCGCCCTGGCGGTCGGCGTACCGGCGGTTGCCGTCCATGATGACCGCCACGTGTGAGGGGGGATCCGATAGTTCGGCCTCGAGGACCCGCTCGTAAACGCGGGTGCCGACACGGCGCAGTGGCCCCAACATTGGACGGATTGACACGGTGGCGTAACAAGAGTTTTGTGTTTGACCCCGGCGCCGTCGCGCAAAGACCCACAGGCTTTTAATATGCTCATCACGTCTTCGAAGGTGCAATGGCGAAAGGTACGGTCGACTTCTTCAAGGAGTCAGGCGGTTACGGATTCATCGAGACTGACGACGCGGACGAGGACGTGTTCTTCCACATGGAGGACATCGGTGGCCCCGACCTCGAGGAGGGCCAGGAGGTCGAGTTCGACATCGTCGAAGCGGAGAAAGGGCCGCGGGCGGAGAATCTCACGCGACTCTAGGTCAGCGGCCGGTCTCCCGTGACTGCTGACCACCCATCGCGGAGTTGCCGGGCCGTCCCCTCCGGCGGGACCGGGGCGGGACCCGGCCGGGAGACGTATCCTCGCGTCGAAAATCCCGACAGTGTTTAATAGGACGCTTTCGTATGCCGGCCTGTAATGTCGGAAGTCTGCTCGACGTGCGGGCTGCCCGAGGAGCTTTGCGTCTGCGAGGACGTCGCAAAGGACTCCCAGGAGATCAGCATCCGCATCGACGAGCGCCGCTACGGCAAAGAGGTAACGATCATCGAGGGGTTCGACCCCAACGAAGTCGACGTCGACAGCCTGTCGTCGGATCTCAAATCGAAGTTCGCGTGTGGGGGGACCGTCGACGACGGCCAGATCGAGCTCCAGGGCAACCACACCGGCCGCGTCGAGGATTTCCTCCGCGACAAGGGTTTCAACGTCGCCTAACCCCTGTTTTGCCTGCCGCGTTTCGACGCCGGCCAGACGCGATTCCACGCACCAGCACGGCACAGCCAGCTACTTCAGACAGCCCAGCAGGTCGTCCCGGCCCGCCTCGTGGAGGTGGTGTTCGAGTGCCCCGGTCAGCGCCCCGATGTTCCCCCGCTTGGCGCTGATGGGTGCGATGGTCTCCTGCCACTGCTGCCAGGGTGGGACGAGCCCCAGTCGGTCACAGATGGCGTCGAGGCGGGCGTCGCGGTCGTCGACCTTGTCCATCTTGTTGACCGCCACGACCGGCGGAATGTCGACGTCCCGGAGGAACTGAAAGAGTTCGACGTCGTGAGGCACCTCCCCGTTTCCGGAGTGGCGGTCGATGATGTCGACGGCGGCCTTCCCGTCGAGGACGAGGACGCCCGCGAGGACGTGGTCGGCGTACGCCTCGACGTAGCGGACGACGTTCGTCTTGATCTCCTCGCGGACCGCCTCGGGGACGCCCTCCATGAACCCGAACCCGGGGAGGTCCGTGAGCACGAAGTCGGGGCCGACCCAGTCGTAGTGGTTGGGACGCTGGGTCACGCCGGGACGGCGCCCAGTCGAGACATCGTGGCCGGTCAACTCGCGCATGAGCGTGGACTTGCCGACGTTCGACCGGCCGACGAGGACGATTTCGGCCTCGCGGTCGGGGCGTGTCCCGAACATACAGGCAGTAGTCGCCGGGGGGCGATAAGGCTGTCAGTTCCCGACGAGGCGGTCACGGTCGACGAGGTACGCGGCCACGCCGATGACGTTGACCAGCGGGAGTGCGGCGGCGTGGATCCAGACCGCGTCGACCTCGCGGCCGGACAGCCGCATGTCCAGATAGACGGCGAGTGGCGCGAGCAGGTCCGTCGAGAGAACCGCCGCGAGAGCCAGCCGGAGCGACCGCGAGTACGACGAGAACAGGGTGGTCTCGGCCACGAGGCTGTACACGAGCGCCAGCACGATGGCGGCGATAGCGACCAGTTCGGGCACCAGCAGGAGGTGGAGGACGCGTTCGGTTTCGGGGTCCGCCATCCCTCGTCGGTCCGGACACTGGCGGAATACGTCTTGTGCTCGGTGGGCCGGGTCCGGCGAGCGGAGCACCCGGACGCGCGGGCGTCCCGAATCTATTAACCGCCGCCCGCCGAGTCCGGGGACGTGCGACTGGTCCAGGTCACCATCCCGTCCGGTAAGCGCGAGGCGGCGCTCGCGACGCTCGACGACGAGGGGGTCGACTACGTGGTCACCGACGAGACCAGCGGCCGGGAGTTCGCCGCCATCGCGTACGTCCCGCTGCCGAAAAACGCCGTCGAGCCGGTGCTGGCCGCGCTCCGGGAGGTCGGACTCGGCGAGGAGTCCATCACGGTCGTCGTCGAGGCCAACACCGTCGTCTCGCGGCGGTTCGAACAGCTCCAGGAGCGCTACGCCGAGGAGGAAGACGAGGACCGCATCGCCCGCGAGGAACTGACGGCGGCGGCGGGGGACCTCGCGCCGGCGACCCGGACCTACGTCGTGATGACAGTCGTCAGCGCGCTCATCGCCACCGCGGGGCTCCTGTTGAACTCGCCGGCCGTCGTGGTCGGGTCGATGGTCATCGCGCCCCTGGTCGGGCCGGCGATGGCAGCAAGCGTCGGGACCGTTATCAACGACCGGGAGATGTTCACGCGGGGCGTCCGCCTGCAGGTCGTGGGGCTCGCCCTGGCGGTGGCGACCGCCGCGCTCTTCGCCCTGGTGGTGCGGTACACCAATCTCATTCCGCCGCTGGCCGACGTGACGACCGTCCCGGAGATCCGCGAGCGCGTCGCGCCCGACTTCCTCTCGCTGGTGGTCGCGCTCGGGGCCGGCGCCGCGGGCGTCGTCAGTCTCACCTCCGGCGTCTCGACGGCGCTGGTGGGCGTCATGATCGCCGTCGCGCTCATCCCGCCGGCCGCGACGGTCGGCATCGGCATCGCCTGGGCGGCCCCGCTCGTGGCACTGGGGTCGGGCGTGCTGATGCTCGTCAACGTCCTCTCGATCAACCTCGCCGCGCTGGTCGTGCTCTGGTACTCGGGGTATCGCCCCGAACACTGGTTCCGGGAGGGCGACGCGAAGAGTGCGACCGTCAAGCGGGTGGCCGCGCTCGCGGCCGCTATCGTCGTCCTCTCGGCCTTTCTGGGCGGGGTGACCTACGACTCCTACACGACCGCGACGACCGAGGAGGAGATCCGCGCCGACGCGGCCGAACTGGTGACGACGACCGACGCAAGCGTTCCCTACACGGTCGAACTCCTCGACGTTCGGATCGAACACTCGAACACGGCCCTGTTTCGCGAACCCAGGACGGTCGTGGTGACCGTCGGTCTCCCGCCCGACGAGACGCTGACCGGCCTGTCGGACCGCATCGACGACCGCGTCGACGAAACTGCGGGTCGTGACGTCCGCACTCAGGTCCGCTACGTCCCGACCGAGACGACGGAGTGACGCGACCGTGTCGG
>CAZUWC010000240.1:0-3909 GCA_964623935.1 uncultured Halobacteriales archaeon | reverse complement strand
TCGCCCCACCCGGGGCGCGAAATCGCTCACGAAGTTATAGCCGACAGTATGAGCGCGGTCCGAGGGGTCAGGAGGAAAAAGGATTTGTCCCGACCCGTCGTAGCCGTCGCCATGACCGAGTACACCGTCGAGTTCGTGGGGACCGGCGAGGAGATCACGGTCTCCGAGAAAGAGACGGTGCTGGGCCGGTGCATCGAGGAGGGCATCGCCCAGGAGTACTCCTGTCGGGTCGGGATGTGTCTGGCCTGTTCTGCCCAGATCGTCGAGGGGGAGGTAACCCAGCCGGCGGCCCGCGGGCTGACCGACGAGGAACGCGAGGGGTACGCCCTGACCTGCATGGCCCGGCCCCTCTCCGATCTGAAACTCGACCGCGGGAAGTACCCGCCGAGCATCGAGGGGAACGCCACGAGCGAACGCGACGGCGGGACGGCCTCGGCCGCTGGTGACGACTAGTCGTCGGCTGCTTCTCTCGGCGCGCCTGTGCCGACGTTTCCCTCGTGGTCGCGGGCGTGCTGGCGGAGTCGCTCTGGCATCCCGGGCACGTCCGCGGGTTCGACCTCGCCCGCCGCTTCGAGTTCCTCGAGTGACTTCGGATACTCGCGCAGGTCGTAGTGGATGTCGATGCCAGCGCGTGCGCCCTCGCCCATCGCCGTCGGGATCTGGTTGTGGCCCGGGGTCATGTCGCCGACCGCGTAGACACCCTCGACGCTGGTGGCGCCGTGGTCGTCGACCGCGACGGTGCCGTCGTCGTTCAACTCACAGCCCAGTCCCTCGGCGAGGTCGGTGTTGTGCTCGGCACCGTACATCGCGAAGCCGCCGCGGTACTCCCGGCGGGTGCCGTCCGCGAACTCCATGGCCGCGAGCCAGCCCGCCTCGTCGTTCTCGACGCCGGTCACTTCCTCGTGGACGATGTCGACGGGGTGGGCCCGGAGTTGTCGGTCCGTCTCCTCGTCCCACTCGGGGTCGTCGCCGTTCAACAGGAGGTCCACGTCGTCGGTGAAGTTCAGCATAATCATCGCGACGTGGGCGGCGCTCGACCCGGGGCCCATCACGTACACCGGCGCGTCGACGAGCGTGTAGGCGTCACAGTGCAGGCAGTACTGGAGGCCGCGTGCGGTCCGCGGCGCGGGCGGGTCGGGTCTGCCGTCGGTGAAGCCCGTCGCGAGGACGACCCGGTCGGTGTGGACAGTCAGGTCACCCGCTTCGAGGCGGACCCGGCCGTCGTCGGTCCGTTCGGCCGAGGAGACGAACTGGCGGTAGTGGTCGGCGCCGTAGCCTTTCACCTGTTCGAGGGCGGTCCGGAGAAACTCCTTGCCCGAGACGTCCTCGGTGACGCCGATGACGTTGTGGGTCTCGGCCATCATCGCCGCGCGGCCGCCACCGCGGTCGATCACCGCAGTGTCGTGGCCCAGCCGGGTCGTGTACAGTGCCGCGGTCAGTCCGGCGGGGCCGCCGCCGACGACTGCCACCTCGTAGTCCCGCGTCGTGGCCGTCTCGTCTGTCATGTACCAATCCAGGGACTGGCCGTACTTCAAGGGGGCGATTTGCGGGACATCGCCGTCCCGAACGCCCGCAGTGGGATGGAGACGGGGGCGAACACGGTGGACCGAACGAAGAGTAGCCCATTTATGCGTGGGGTGCGTATGTACGTGGGAAGACCGGCGTCGGAGGACGGTCACCACTCCCCCAATCATGACCAGCCGCGTATACAGACTCCACTCGACACTGGAACTGCCCCTCGAGGACCTCTACGATTTCTTCGAGGACCCGGACCTGCCGCCGGAGATCGCGGCGATCGACATCACCCGCCGGAACAACACGCTCATCATCAGCGCCGAACCGTCCGAGGACAACCTCAGCAAGTACACGCCCACCGCGCAACTCAAGGCCAGCGTCACCGAGAACCGCGTCTACGAGGAGGAACCCGAGGACCGACCGGGTGGCGGCCCGGGCGGCGCGGCGAGTACCGGCGGCTCCCCGCAGTGGGGATCGTTCCAGGAAGAGGTCGAACCGCCGGAGTCGGAACTCGTCGAGTACGCCTGCTTCAAGGGCGACCGCGAGACCGTCCTCCAGAACACCGCCCTCCAGTACCCGATGTTCGAGGTACTCTGCAAGGTCGCCCTCCAGGCCGAGAAAGGGGTACTCACCGCCATCGCCGCGACCGGCGAGGACCTCACGGCGGTCCGCATCGTCGACGGCGAGCGCAGGCCTGCTTCGCTGACCGTCACCGAGGACCCCGGCGACGAGGACAGCGAGAACGGCGTCAACTGGCGGGACAACGAGTTCATCAGCGGCTGACGAGAATGCAACTCGGCGGGCACCTCCCTCCCGAAAAGCGGATCCGCAAGGCCATCGTCGATCTCTGTGACTCCCAGCCCTTCTACGGGTCGGTGGCGATGCACGTCGAGATTCGTGCGGCCGGCGACATCGTCCCGACCGCGGGCGTCCTGCCCGAGGGCGTGTTGCTCTACAATCCCGACTTCGTCGCTGATCTCGAGGAGGCGCGACTGCGGGGGCTGGTCGCCCACGAGGTGCTCCACCTCGTGCTCGATTTCGGCCCGCGCCGGGAGGCCCGGGACCTGCAGACCTGGAACACCGCACAGGACGTCTGCATCAACCACATGGTCCTCGCGGACGGCTTCGACCTCCCGCCGGGCGGCGTCATCCCCGAGGACGGCCAGTTCGAGGTCGGCCCACTCGTTGTCGAGGACGTCGGCTCGAAGACCTCCGAGGCCGTCTACGACGAACTCGCCGAGGCCGACGCGGCGGTGGACGACCTCTCGGGACCCAACCGACGGGCTATCGAGCAGTCGGAGTCGGAGCCGGAGGGCGACGAGACTGGCTCGTCGGCGGCCCTCGCCGACCGGAACCCGGGCGGATTCGACGTCCACCTCGGGGACCCCGAGCACCTCGACGAGGAGGATATCGTGGGGACGGCAGCCGAACCTGTGGAGGGGCGCGACTGGGACGAAATCGCCGTTGAGGCGGCCCAGCAGGCCCGCCGGGTCGCGGCCGAGCGCGGGACCGCGCCGGCGGGAGTCCTCGAGCGCGTCCGGGCGAGCACGTCGGAGACGGTCGACTGGCGCTCGCTGTTGCGCGAGCAGGTCGCCGGGTCGCTCCCCTCCGGGTACACCTGGCGGCGGCCGGCGGACAAGTCGCGGGCGGCCGACACCTACCTGCCGGCCACCGAGAGCCGCCGCCTGGCGGCCGTCGTCGCTCTCGACACCTCCGGGTCGATGGACACCGACGCACTTGGCCGTGCGCTGGGCGAACTCCACGCGCTGGAGCGTGAGTACGACGAACTCGACCTGACGCTCCTCCAGCACGACGCCGCAGTCCAGCGGGTCACCCGCGAGTGGCGCCCGTCGACCGCCGTCGAGTTCGAGGCCGAGGGTCGCGGCGGCACCTCCCACCGACCCGTCTTCGAGTGGCTGGCACGCGAGCGCCCGGACGCGGACCTCCTCGTCGCGGTCACCGACGGCCTGACCGACCTCCCGGAGTCGATGCCGCCGGGACTGGACGTGGTCTGGGTGCTCGTCGGCGAGCGGGTTCGCGAACCCGACCGTGGCGTCGCGGTCAGGGTCAGCGGCTGTCGGGTCCGCGGACCTGTTCGACTTCGGCGCTGATGTGGACGCTGTCGGGGAGAGACCGGCCCGCGACCGACCGGGCGAACTCGTCGTGGCCGACGATCTCGACGGTCCGGGTGTAGACCGTGTAGGTCCAGGAGTCGAAGGTAGCCGCGAGTTCGGCGCGCTTGTACTGTGGCACCCGCAGTTCCGTCGGCGGCTTGGGGTGTGGCCCCTTGAACTGGGCGCCTTTCCGGGTCGCCGCCTCCTTGATGTCCGTGACGACAGCGTCGAGTGCCTCCCTGTCCCCGCTCTGGAGGCGGAGTTTCGTCACGAACGGCAT
>CAZUWC010000239.1:0-3909 GCA_964623935.1 uncultured Halobacteriales archaeon | reverse complement strand
CCGCGCTCGATGATCCACTCGATGACCGCCGCCGTGTCCGCGGTGCGCGTACTGAGGACGTCCAGGACCTCGCCGTCGAGGCCGACGACGGTCGCCGCGGTCGTGGTGCCGGGGTCGACGCCGACCAGGACGGGGTCGCGCCGTTTCGCCAGCGGGCGGAAGTCGATGCCGTCCCGGCGGACGCGCTCGACCTCGACGCGGACGTCGCCGGCGCGCTCGCTCGTGACGGGGATTTCCGCGGGCCGTGCCTCGACCGTAAAGACGGCGTTGGCGAAGCCGCCGTACTTCTCGGTGACCTCCCGTTCGTACTCCAGGCCGGCCTCGTCCAGGGCGGACTCGACCTCTCGGGTCCGGCGCTTGACCGAGCCGTGGATCCGGCGGGTGTAGCGGTCCTCGCTCCAGCCGCCCCCACCCGTCGAGCGCCCCCGCGAGACCTTGACCTCGGTGGTGTCGGTGAAGGCGGTGACCTCCTGGCCGACGTTTGCCGCGGCGAGGCGGGCTGCGGCCTCGGCCTCCTGCATGGGGTCCTTGCCGTAGGGGACGCCGTGGCGCGTGGCGACACGCGAGAGGGGTTCGGGCTGCTCGGCGCCTGTCACCTGGACGAGTTTCGTCTCGTCGGGCAGCGTCCGGAGGAGGTGGACGAGTGCGTCCTTGTCCTCGGCGAGTTCGTAGGTGTTGTCCGTGGCGACGATGGCCGGCTTCTCCTCGTCGATGCGCCGCCGGAGTTTGCGGTAGGAGACGACGTCGCGGTCGACAGACTCGCCCTCGATGGCGACCAGCGCGTAGGAGGGGGCCTCCCCCCGGATGTCACCACTCTGGATGTCCACGCCGAAGACGACCGCGTCCAGGGCAGCCGTGCGGGCGTTCACGCTACTCTGGTAGGTGGTCCCGGCCCGTGAATCTTACTCCACCTCGACTTCGACGCCGACGCGCCCGGTTTATTACCGTCCGGACCCTGGTTCGAGTGATGGAACTGCCAGCGGTCGCGCGCCGGGCCGGGACGCCACGGGAGGTGCCGGGATGAGCGACGGCGACCCGGCCGGCGAGTGTGCGCTCTGTGGCGGCGACGTCTCCGGCGGCGTCGTGACCGAGGAGCGTCACTTTTGCTGTTCGGGCTGTCGGGACGTCCACGCGACCCTCGGGGACCCGCCAGCGACCGACAGAGCCACATCGACGCCTGAGGGCAAGACCGTGGGGGAGGATGCCGGGAACGGAGACGACTCCGAACGAACCTTCCTCCGTGTCGACGGGATGCACTCGGCGACCTGCGAGGTGTTCCTGGAGGGCATCGCGGAGGGAATGGAACGTGTTCACGGCGCAGAGGCGAGTTACGTCACGGAGACGATACGCCTCGACCACGCGCCCGGGGCCGCCGAGGATGACCTCGCGGACTCGCTGACCGGTGCCGGGTACAGGGCCTACCCCCGCGAGGCGGAACTGACCGGAACCGACTCGCGGGTCTCGCCGGCGGGTGCCCAGCGCGAGGCCGCGGTCAACACGGAGCGGGGCCTGGGCGACATGCTGGGCTACCGCTACGCTGCGGGCGTCCTCTTTGGCTCCTTTCTCCTGTTGCCCTACGTGGCCCTGCTCTATCCGACCCACCTCGCGGCACTGGTCGACTGGGGGTTTCTGGACATCTACTCGGAGGCGGTCACCTTCGACCAGCGCGGCGGGGTCGGTGTCATCCGCCTGTTCGCGGTGGTCTCGGGGATCGTGCTCGTGTTCACCGGGTGGCCGCTGTTGCAGGGGGCCGGCGTCAGCCTGAAGACCCGCCGGCCCGACACCAACCTCCTCGTCGCCACGACCGTGATCGCGGCGTACCTCTACAGCATCGTCGCCGGCGTCGCGGGCCGGACGGACGTCCTCTTCGACCTGACAGTCGTCATCGCCGCCATCGTCGTGGCGGCCATCTTCTACGAGTCGCTGAGCAAACAGCGGGCGATGGACCGCCTCACCGAACTGACGGTGGCGCAGGTCGACCATGCCACACGGCTCCACCCGGAGGGCCCGACCGAGACGGTCCCCGTCGCCGACCTCCAACCGGGCGACCGCATCCTCGTCAGCGAGGGCGAACGCGTGCCGGTCGACGGGACCGTCGCCGAGGACTCCTGTACGGTCGACGAGTCCGTCGTCACGGGGGAGTCACTCCCCGTGCTGAAAGAGACCGGCCACGATGTCGTCGGCGGGTCGGTCGTCGTCGACGGTGCGGCCGTCCTGGCGGTCGGCGAGACGGCCGAGAGCAGCGTCGACCGACTGGTCGATTCGGTCTGGGAACTCCAGAGCGCCGCACACGGCGTCCAGCAGCGCGCCAACAGGCTGACCGCGCTGTTGCTTCCGGGCGTCGCGGCGCTGGCCGTCGTCGCCGCAATCGTCGGGTTCGTCCTCACCGGGCCGACCGGGGCCCTGCTCGCGTTCCTGGCAACGTTCGTCGTCGCCTCTCCGTGGGGGCTGGGACTGGCGGCACCGCTGTCGGTCGCGACCAGCATCGAGGAGGCGCTGCGCCGTGGCGTCGTCGTCTTCGACGAGACCGTCTTCGAGCGCCTCCGCGCGGTCGACGTCGTCGTCTTCGACAAGACCGGCACGCTCACCACCGGCGAGATGCACGTCGTCGAGGCCGACGCGCCCGCGGACCTGCTCGCCGCCACCGCCCGCCTGGAACGGCGCGTCTCCCACCCCGTCGCTGACGCCGTCGTCGCCGCGTACGGCGGGGATGGCTCCATCCCACACGCCGACGGCGGTGTGACCGACGAGCGGGACAACGGCGACGGCGCTGTCGCGCAGGACACCACGGAACGCGAGGGAGACGTCGAGTCCTTCGAGAGCTACCCGGACGGCGTCGGCGGCGTCGTGGACGGCGAAACTGTGCTCGTTGGTCACCCCGACCGCTTCGACGCGGAGGGCTGGACCGTGAGCGAGGACCTCGCGGCGCGTGTCGAACGCGCCCGGGGGTTCGGCCGCCTGCCGATTCTCGTCGGCCGCGAGGGCCGTGCCAGGGGCGTCGTCGTCGTCGGCGACGAACCCCGCGAGGGCTGGGACGACGTCGTCACCGGCCTCGCAGAGCGGGGCGTCGACGTGGTGGTACTCACCGGCGACGACGAGGCGGCCACCGACTACTTCCGCGACCATCCCGGCGTGACACACGTCTTCGCGGACGTGCCACCGGCTGGCAAGACGGAGGCCGTCCGCCGCCTGCAGGCCGACGGCGACGTGACGATGGTCGGCGACGGCACGAACGATGCGCCGGCGCTGGCCCGTGCCGACCTCGGCGTCTCGCTGGGGAGTGGAACAGCCATCGCCTCGGACGCCGCAGACCTCGTCATCGTCGACGACGACCTCGCGGCGGTCGGGCGAGCCATCGACCTCGCGCGCGCTGCCGGCCGGCGGCTGGCCTGGAACACCCGGCTTGCCCTCCTGTACAACGTCCTGACGATTCCGCTCGCCCTCCTGGGTCTGTTGAACCCGCTGCTCGTGATGGGTGCCGTCGCCGTCAGCGGCGGGCTCGTCGGCGCCAACTCGGCGCGTGACCTGCTGGCGTGAACGCGACGGTATTACGTGACTGGGCTCCGTAGCCCCGCACATGTCACAGCAAGCGCTGGCCGACCAGAAGTGTGAGGCGTGCACGAGCGACGACGAACCGCTGGCGGGCGAGGACCTGCAGGACCTCTACGAGCAGATCGACACCGGCGTCTGGGAGATCGTCGAGGAACACCACCTGGAAGGGACCTACGAGTTCGAGGATTTCCGTGACGCCCTGGAGTTCACCTACGAGGTGGGCGAACTCGCCGAGGAGGAGTGGCACCACCCCGACCTGCACCTCTCGTGGGGCGAGGTGGTCGTCGAGATGTGGACCCACAAAATCGACGGCCTCCACCACGCCGACTTCGTGATGGCCGCACGCATGGACCGCAT
>CAZUWC010000238.1:0-3923 GCA_964623935.1 uncultured Halobacteriales archaeon | reverse complement strand
ATCCGAGTACGGCCGGCAGTTCCAGCCCGACGGTCATCGCGACGGCCGCCGCCGGCGGGATGGTGAGGTTGTCGTCGAGGACGTAGCCGAAGACGACGGGCTTGACGCCGTCGGCGACGGTCGCCGCGAGGCCGCCCAGCACCGCCGCGACCGGCGGGACGAACGGCACCGCCAGCAGCGTCGCGACGCCGAACACCGCCAGCAGGACCCACGTCTCCTTGACCGAGTCGGCGCTCGCCGACCCCAGCAGGCCGCTGAACGGGTCGGCCAGGGTCAGCATGAGGATGGCCGGCACCGCGACCCGCGGCGCGAAGAGAGCTGCGACGGGCGCACTCGAGATGAAGTACAGCGCGTAGCCCGCGAGGTTGTCCTGTTCGTACTCCCGGGTGAGGCGGTCGTAGACCCGCCAGTCCAGTCCCACCACCAGGCGGACCGTCTCGAGGACGAGCGCCACGGCCGCGCCGACGGCGAAGAGGACGGTCACCTGCCGCCAGGTTGCCAGCCCCAGGAGGTACAGCGCCGGCAGGCCGGTCCCGCTGGCGTGGACGAGCCGACGAGCGACCTCGTCGCGGCCCAGCGTCCGTCGGGCGCGCGCGATCGGTTCGCCGTCAGTCGGTTCGGTCATCGGTGCTCACGCTCCGGACGGGCGGCCATCGGCTCAGAGGTCCGCGAACGCCAGGTCGCCGTCCCGGAGGCCGGCCAGCACGTCGGCGAGGCGGGTGAGGGCGACGCGTTTCTGGGCGGTCGTGTCGCGGTCCCGGACGGTGACGGTGTCGTCCTCGAGCGTGTCGTAGTCGACGGTCACGCAGAAGGGCGTCCCGACCTCGTCCTGGCGGCGGTACCGGCGGCCGATGGCCCCCGAGTCGTCGTAGGTCACCGCCAGCCCCGCCGCGCGCAGTTCGCGCTCGACCTCGCGGGCGCGTTCGGCGAGGCCGTCCCTGTCCATCAGGGGGAAGACGCCGACCGTCGTGGGTGCGACCTCCGGCGGGAGCGAGAGGTAGGTCCGCTCCTCTCCGTCGACGACGTCCGCCTCGTAGCAGTGGGCCAGCACCGTGTACACGAGTCGCCCGACGCCGAAGGAGGGCTCGATGACGTGTGGCCGGACGTGTTCGCCCGCCTCGGTGACCTCCTCGATTGCGAAGCCCGTCGCTTCGACGGGGATGGTGTGGGCATCGCCCTCAACTTCGACGGTCACGTCCTCGCCGTCGAAGGCGTCGGGGTTGCGTTCGGCCAGTGATTCGAGGGCGTCGGCCACGTCCGCGGCCGCGGAGCCGAACTCCGGGCCGAGGACGCTCATGTCGGGGTCGACCGTCGGGCGCTCGACGGTGACGGGTTCGTCGTACTGTTTGAAGACGGTGAAGTCCTCGCCGGAGTGGTCGGCGTGCTTGGCGAGGTCGTAGTCGGCCCGGGTGGCGAAGCCGGTGGCCTCGATCCAGTCGCCGTCGACCTCGGTCTCGGCGTCCCAGCAGTCGGCGGCGTAGTGGGCCAGTTCGCCGGGGAGGTGCTGGCGGTAGCGAAAGCGGTCCATGTCGACGCCGATCCGCTCGTACCACGGGGTCGCCACACCCAGGTAGTAGGCGATCCACTCGTTTCCGACGACGCCCTCGTCGACGGCTTCCCGGACTGTCAGCTCCCGGATTTCGCCGCCCGATTGCTGGGCCCCGGCCGAATACAGCGGCAGCGTGACGTCGGCGACGCGCTCTATTGGGGGGTCGTCCTCTTCGGGGTCGACGAAGTGTTCGAGTTCGGCCTGTGTGAACGACCGGACACGCACCAGGCCCTTCCGGGGGCTGATCTCGTTGCGGTAGGCGTCGCCGATCTGTGCGACGCCGAAGGGGAGCTGGTTGCGGGCGTACTCGGCCAGTTGGGGAAACTCCACGAAGATGCCCTGGGCGGTCTCGGGGCGCAGGTAGCCCGGCGACCCCGAGCCGGGACCGATGCTCGTCTCGAACATGAGGTTGAACTCCTCGACGGGTTCGCCCGCCAGCGTCCCGCCACACGCGGGACAGGCAATCTCGTGCTCGACGATCAGTTCGCCCACCGCTTCGGGGGACATGGACTCGGCCTCCTCGATTGCGGTCGCGTCCTCGACGAGGTGGTCGGCGCGGTGGCTCGCGCCACACTCCGGACAATCGAGGAGCATGTCGTCGAAGCCATCGAGGTGGCCAGAGGCCTCGAAGACGGCCTCGGGCATGACGTCGGGCGAGGAGACCTCCATGTGGCCCTCGCGGGTGACGAAGCGGTCCCGCCAGGCGGCCTCGACGTTGTCCTTGAGGGCGGCGCCCTGTGGCCCGTAGGTGTAGAAGCCGGCGACGCCGCCGTAGGCGCCCGCCGTCCGGAAGAAGAAGCCGCGCCGCTTGGCCAGTTCGGAGAGACGCGCGCCCTCGCCGGTCATACAGCCACCCTCAGCAGGTGCATGTCGGTGACGATGCCGACGAGTTCGCCGCCGCTGACAAGCGGAATCTGCTCGATGTCGTGTTCGACCATCAGCCGCGCGGCGTCGGCGGCGGACCGCCGGGTGCCGACGGTCACGACGTTCGCGGTCATGAACTCCGAGACGGGGTCTGCCGGGATTTCGACGTTCCGGGTGGGCATGTAGCTGTTGCCGACGGCCTTGACGCTCTCCCACTTCCAGTCGTCGTCGTCGCCGGCGAAGGACTCGCCGGTGTCTGCCTCGCCCTCGACGACGCGGGCCTCCGCGATGATGTCCACTTCGGTGAGCACGCCCGCCGTCTCGCCGTCCTCGCCGAGCACCACCGCGTATGGGACCCCCGCGTAGGACAGTGCCCGCTCGGCGACGGGCAGGGGTGTCCCCTCGTAGACGGTGTTGACCTCCCGGCTCGCGAGTTCGCCGACGGTGGTCTCGCCCGCCAGGTCGCCCCCGGCGATGGCCCGCACCAGGTCGGTCACCGTGACGATGCCCTCGAGTTCGCCGTCGACGACCGGGACGCGCCGCTCGCCCTCCGTGACCATCAGTTCGGCCACGCCCGCCAGGTTCGTGTCGGCTGTCGTGGTCGAAACCTCCTCGGCCAGCAACGCGAGCTGGTCCTCGTCGGGCCGGTCGATCAGCGCGTCCCGGGAGACGATACCCCTGTAGACCTCGCCCTCGTCGGTCTCCTTGACCACGGGGACCGAGGAGAAGGCCCTGTCCTGCAGGTACTCGAGGGCGTCGTCCCGGGTACCCGGTAGCTCGACCGTGACGACGTCCTCTCGGGGCGTCATGACGTCTGCGACGTTCATACTGCTCGTGACTCCACGCCCCAAATACTAAGTCCTTACACTTCGGGGCCCGACGAGCCCCCGGTTCGCGGACCCGTGACCGGCCGCTGTCAGACGCTCGTCAGACGACCCCCCACCGCTTGCCGGCGATTTTTGTCGCGTGTTTCCGGTGGGTTTATGTAGGGTTGTTACATATTGACACGCATGGAGTCGGACGGAGTCGTCGAGGCGGCGGCAACCGACGCGGAGGTCATGGGCGCAGTCGAGGACGGATCGGTCGACCGGTTCGTGCTCGCGGACGTCACGCGGGACGAGGCCTACCTGACAGTCCCGCTCGCCGAGGCCGCGTCGTTGCCGGCCTGGCGCTGAAACGGGGGACCGTCCCTGGGGGATTCGGGGACGGGGAGCGACCGGAAAAACAAGGGTTATCACCGGCCACCGGCTTCCCTCCCGCATGAAGGTACTGGTCACGGACCCCATCGCAGACGCGGGTATCGCCCGCCTGCGGGAGGCCGGTCACGAGGTCGAGACGGCCTACGACGTCGCCGGCGAGGCCCTCCTCTCGGCGGTCGCCGACGCGAACGCGTTGCTCGTCCGGTCGGGGACCGAGGTCACCGGGGCGGTCTTCGAGGCCGCGCCGGAGCTGGTGATCGTCGGCCGGGCCGGCATCGGCGTCGACAACATCGACATCGACGCCGCCACCG
>CAZUWC010000237.1:0-3924 GCA_964623935.1 uncultured Halobacteriales archaeon | reverse complement strand
ACGTGTGCGTTGTTGGCGAAGGGGGCACGCTCGGCGGGCGACAGCGAGGTGAACTCCTCCCCCGTCACGGGGTCACGAGCCAGACGGAAGTGACCGACGAGGAAGGCACCCCACTCCGGGGGGAGCCAGGCCGGCGGTGTCCCGCCCGATTCCGTACTTTCGGTGTCGTCGCGCCTCACAGAGAGCGTCGCGTAGAAGAACACGTAGTCACCGGCCGACAACTCCGACAGCGGGCCGGCTTTGACGCCGTGTTCGTCGCCGTAGGTGTAGCGCTCGCCCAGCGGGTACTCCGGGAACTCGGGGTCGAGGTGGACAGGCGTCTCCCGGACCTCCGCCGGAATCGATACCGGGAGGTGCGGGGCGAGGTCGCCGTACGTGGGGGCGTCCGTGACCGGTTCCGACTCGGGAATCGGGAGGAACTCGAACCGCCCATCGGGATAGACCGGCCCCCGGAACCCGGGTTCGTTGGTGTTCGCTCCGACGTTGATTGCGATTGCCGCCACGGCCCATCTTGGGTGGCACCGATCAAAAACCCCGCTACTCCGGCAGTTCGGGGTACCGAGAACAAAAAGTTGAACAGCCCTGCCGGAGTGTCGGCGGACATGCCCCGGCGACTGGACCTCGTGACGGAGGTGCTCGCGGGATTCGTCGCCGGACTCATCGCCGGGTTTTTTGTCCTGATGTTCGTCTCGACGTTCTTCCCGACACTCTTCTCGGAGGGGATTCTCGGAACGGTCTTCGGCGTCCTCCGACGACTCGACCCGACTGCGAGGCTGCTCGGGAAGGTGCTCCTCGTCGTCGCCGGCGTGCTTGGTGGGTCCTACCGGTACCGGGTGACGACACGGGACTCCGGGGATTTGACGGACGTGCCCGACGACGAAACGAGCGGGTAGAAACCGATGACGGTCAGGCGTCGGGCGGCGAGAGGTCGCGGCCGAACTCGTCGAAGACGTCCATCGACTCCGGGACCTCGGAGTCGACGCGCCGTTGCTCGCGACGGTCGACGTTGGCGTCCGCCAGCGGGTCTGCGACCGACCCCCAGCCGTCCTTGACCGCGATGGACTTCGCCGGCGTGCCCGCGGCGATGTGGTGGGCCGGGATGTCCTTGCCGGCAATGGACTTCGCGGCGAGGATCGCATTGTGCCCCACCCGTACGCCGGCCCGGACCATCGAGTCGTAGGTGACGCGGGCGTCGTCCTCGACGATGGTGTGGTAGTTGGTGACCTCGGTCTGGTCGACGACGTCGTGGTCGTGGCTGTAGACGTGGGCGTCGTCGGAGATGGAGACGCGGTCGCCGATGGTCAGCTTCCCGCGGTCGTCGAGGTGGACGTCGTCGTGGATGACGACGTTGTCGCCGACGGAGATGTTGTGGCCGTACGTGAAGGTGATGCCCTTGAAGAAGCGGCAGTCCTCGCCACACTCCTCGAAGAGGTGTTTCGCGAGCATCCCCCGGAAGCGGAGCGCGAAGGCGATGTTGTCCGCCATCGGCGTGTCGTCGAACTGACGCCAGAGCCACTGGAGGTGCTTTGAGCGTTCGAACTGCCCGTCCGGCATGGCCTCGATTTCGGCGTAGTACTCGCTCTCGAGCGTGGAGTTACAGGGGTCGTAGCCCTGGAGGCGGACCCGCTGTGCCGGGGAGACGTCACCGCCGGACTGCCAGCGCTCGTAGGCCTCGCGGTCGCCGTGCAGGTCGACGAGCACGTCCTCGACGACGTCGCAGATGTCCTCGTCGCCCGAAAGTCGCCGGTCGACCTCCTCGAGGAACTCCTGCAGTCCCTCCTCCGCCGCGGGCGGGAGACGCACGTGACGCTTCGTCATATCCTCCCTTGTCCGGCCGCGCTCATAGGGATTTTCGTTACGCCAGTGTAACCCGGTGACGCTGTGGCCCCGTCTGTCGAAGACTCACCCGGAGCCTGCGCCGTCAGTCTCATAGTGATTGCTGTAAGCCTTTTCCGGATCAACCGCACGAAGTGACGCGGTTGAAACGGTAAATCGTTACAGCAATCACTATCACTCGAGTTCGTCCGTGATGACCGACCGCAGCGACGCGATGTCCGCCGCGCTTCGCGAGATGGATTCGCCGGCGACCGTCACGTCGAGCGTGCCGGAGTCGTCGGCGCGGCCGATCCCCGCGACCGGCGCCACGCCGTCCAGGGCACCGCGCACCGCCCCCGGGTTCGTCGTCTCGACGACGACGCGTCCGGGCTGTTCGTGGACCAACTGTGATGCCGGCGACCCTGCGCCGGCGAGACCGATCTCGGCCCCCGCTCCGGAGTGGACCATCTCCGCGAGCGCAACCGCGAGGCCGCCGTGGCTGACGTCGTGGGTCGCCAGCGTCGACTCCTCGTTTGCGACCGCAGCGACAGTCTCGACCAGTTCCCTCGGCTCCTCGGGGAGCGCGGGAAACCGGTCGCTCCCGCCGGCATGTGCGAGGTACTCCGAGCCGCCGAGGCGCGGTTCAGCCTCCCCGGCGAGCGCGAGGTCGCCGACCAGCAGGAGGTCGCCCTCGCCGGCAAGATCCATCGGCGGCGAGTCGTAGCCTGCTTTCGTTCCCACGAGCGCGAGCGTCGGTGTCGGCGGGATGGCTCCCGCGGGCGAATCGTTGTACAGCGAGACGTTGCCGCCGACGACCGGCGCCTCCAGGGTCGCGCACATCTCGGCCAGCCCGTCGACGACGTCAGCGAAACCGCCGTAGACGTCCGGTTTCTCGGGGTTGCCGCCGTTGAGACAGTCGACGGCCGCCAGCGGCGTTGCCCCCTTCGCGGCGAGATTCGTCGCGTTCTCCAGCGCGACCGCTCTGGCCCCCTCGTAGGGCGCGGCGGCCGTCCAGTTCGGATCGGCCCCCGCGGAGATGGCCAGCCCCACCTCGGCATCCCTGACCGCCAGCACCGCCGCGTCGTCGCCGGGTCGGCGCGCAGTCCGGACCTGGACCTCGTGGTCGTACTGGCGGTAGACCCACCGCTTCGAGGCGGTGTTGGGGCTCCCGACGACCGCGTCGATGGCCGCCCCGAGTTCGACCTCGGGCAGGTCCCGGTCGGGGTGGGTGGACTCGTCGGCGGGCAGGTCGTGCATCGGTGCGCCGTCACCGAGGAACCGGGCGTCGCAGTCCACCACGGTCTCTCCCTCGAACGTGCAGACGTAGTTCCCCTCGGTAATTTCGCCGATGTCCGAACAGCCCAGGTCGTACCGCTCGGCGATGGCCCGCACGCGGTCGACCTTTTCCGGGCGGACCTCGTAAGCCATCCGCTCCTGGGACTCGGCGAGCAGAATCTCCAGGGCGTTCATTCCGGGTTCGCGCTGGTGAACGCTGTCGAGTTCGATGCGGGCGCCCAGGCCGCCCTGCGCGATCATCTCCGACGTTGCGCCACCGAGGCCCGCCGCACCCAGGTCGCGTGCGGACTCGACGAGTCCCGCGTCGAGCAGTGCCTCGTTCGCCTCGACGAGGAGTTTCTCGGTGTAGGGGTCGCCGACCTGGACCGCCGGACGGTCCTCGGTCTCGGCGTCCGCCGAGAGGTCCTCACTGGCGAAGGAGGCCCCACCCAGGCCGTCCCGGCCGGTCGCGTTCCCGACGAGGACGAGCCTGTTCCCCGGTTGCTTTGCTTCCGCGGTGACCAGCCGGTCGGGATCGTCGATCAGTCCGATGCAGGCGACGTTCACCAGGGGATTGCCCTCGTAGCCCTCGTGGAAGGCGACGCTGCCGGCGACGGTGGGGACACCGATGCAGTTGCCGTAGTGGCTGATCCCCTCGACGACGCCCTCGAAGAGATACCGCGAGTGTTCGCGGTCGAACTCACCGAAGTACAGAGAGTCCGCGAGCGCGATGGGGTAGGCGCCCATCGACATGGTGTCCCGGACGATGCCGCCAACGCCCGTGGCTGCGCCGTCGAACGGGTCGACGTAGGAGGGGTGGTTGTGGCTCTCGAT
>CAZUWC010000236.1:0-3926 GCA_964623935.1 uncultured Halobacteriales archaeon | reverse complement strand
TCGAGAGGGCAATATGATTGGCCGGACTACACTATCGGAGCGTGCGTCAGCGACCCACCAAGTGGTAGCAGTCGGTCTCTACAAAAACCCCGCGATGTCGGTCGACACACGGCCGCTAGGCCCTTGCCGACGCCGCACCAAGGAGTGACCAACGAGCGGTTCGTCCAGTGGAACGGCGCGGGCGGGGTTGCCCTCGTCGGCGGCCTCTGGTTGCTCGTGGCCTTCGCTCCGGCGACAGTCGGGTGGGGACTCGGGGTCGTCGTGGCGGCGCTCGGTGCCCTCAGCGTGCGGTCGACCTGGAAAATAGCGACAGTAATCCGTATCACCCGGGCGCGGCCGCCGGCGAATCGGTGCGTGCGACGTAGTCCAGCAAGCCTCCGATTACGAGTGCGAGTCCACCGGCGACCGTGAGATAGAGCCCGATGCCTGGCGCGGCGAGTCCGGGAACGGCAACGAACCCGCGCAGTCCGACGAGGACCAACGCCACGCCGACGATACCGGTCGCGACCGGACCGTCCCGGCCGACGTCGGGCGTGAGCACGACCACGGCGGCAATGCCCGCGAGCACCAGCGTGAGGAGGCCGGCGGCGTCGAGGCCGCTGACGACAACCGTGGTGTCGACGGGGCCGACGTCGACTGCCGCGGTCACCCACGGTACGACCGCCCCGACTCCGGCGAGGATCGCACCGAGCAGGCCGATAACTTCGGGGCCGGCGAACTCCCGTTCGACGTCCATAGCGTCTCTAGTCACAACGCACCCATAGCTCTGGCGGTGGTCGTCCCGACTGGTAGCCAGTGGCGGGGTCCCGACACGGGAGCGCATCGCTTTTCGCGCTCGGCGCCCGACTCGGCGTATGCACGTCCGTGAAGGTGCGGTCGAGATCGAGGCCCCCGAGCAGGCCGAGGCGGGCGTCGGCGAGGACGTGTTCTACAACCCCGTCCAGGAGTTGAACCGCGACGTCACGGTGGCTGTGTTGCGTGCCTACGCCGACCGCGAACCACGGGCGGAGACCTACTGTGACGCCACGGCGGCGACGGGTATCCGCGGTGTCCGCGCGGCCGCCGAGGGCTGGCAGGTGTCCTGCTGTGACACCGACCCCGACGCGGTCGCGCTCTGTGAGGAAAACCTCGCGCGCAACGGCCTCGACGGGCGGGTGCTGGACCGGGACGCCAACGCCGTCCTCCACGAGGAGTACTTCGACGTCGTCGATGTCGACCCCTTCGGCTCGCCGATCCCCTTCGCCGACGCAGCCATCCAGGGCACCCGGGACCTGCTCTGTGTGACCGCGACCGACACGGCGCCGCTGTGTGGCGCCCACTTCGAGAGCGGCGTCCGCCGGTACAGCACCGTCCCGCGCAACACCGAGTACCACGCCGAGATGGGCGTGCGCGTCCTGCTCTCGGCGCTGGTCCGCACCGCAGCACGGTACGACGTCGCGGCCACGCCGGTCCTGACCCACGCGACCAAACACTACGTCCGCACATACCTCGAACTGGAGGGGCGTGCCAGCGCGGCCAACGCGGCCATCGACGCCCTGGGCTACGTCTACCACTGCGAGCACTGCCTGCGCCGCGAGACCGAGCGCGGCCTCGTCGCCGACCCGCCCGCGGAGTGTCCCAACTGCGGCCACGGCGTACAGACCGCCGGGCCGGTGTGGCTCGGGCCGACCCACGACGAGGAGTTCGTCGCGGCCGTCCGCCAGCAGGTGACCGACGAGATGGGGACGGCCGAGCGGGCCCGGGACCTGCTCGCGACCCTCGAAGGAGAACTCGCAGTGCCGACCCACTACGACCAGCACCGACTCTGCAAGCGCTGGGGCCGGCCGGCGATGGCGATGGCGGACTTCCTCGACGCGCTCCGGGCGGCGGGCCACGAGGCTTCCCGGACCCACTACGGCGGGACGACGTTCAAGACGCCGGCGTCGGTGACCGAAATCGAAGCCGCGACGGGCGAGTAGACGCTCACTTCGTTCGCGCCCGGCGAACCGCGCTCGCTGTACTCGCGCGGATGCGAACCGTTCAGGATGGCACGACGGTGATAGAGCGCCCGTGGTCGATGGCCGATTCGAGTTCCTCGGCGATGGCGCTGCCCCGCGAAACCTGGATTTCGCCGCCCCGCGAGACGGTCGCGGTAAAGAGGTACTCGCCGTCGGCCTGCACCTCGACGGTGTCGCCGGCGTGGCCCTCAACAGGGACCACGACGTGCCTCTCGGTCACTTCGGGCGTGACAATCCGACCCGCGGTGTCACCGCCCGGTCCGGGGTTGGCACCGCCCCCCGGACCGCCGGCACCGCCCTGGCCACCCGATCCCCCCTTCGCGTCGGGTCGCTCGGCGAAGGTCCGGACGTCGATGTCGATACCCAGGCGGTTCTCGACGTCGTTGATGCGACCCCCGCCCTTGCCGATGACGCCGGAGATGTCGGACTCCTCGACCCAGACGATAGCCGTGTCGGGACCGCGCAGTTCCACCTCGACGTGGCCCCGCGCGATGGAGCGTATCTCCCGCTCGATCTCCCCCTTGGCGATGCGGTCGACCCCCGACTCCGACCCCGGGTCGCCGGTTCCGGGGCTCCCCTCGTCCCCGAGCGGAACCGTAACGACCTGGCGGTTGAAGGTGTAGATTTCGTAGGCGGGCTGGCCGGTCTCGAAGTCCCGGATGACGATGACGGGCCGGGCGAGATCCTCCTCCATCAGCCCCTCGGGGACCTTGACCTCGGTGGTCAC
This sequence comes from uncultured Halobacteriales archaeon, assembly GCA_964623935.1. Classification (GTDB taxonomy): domain Archaea; phylum Halobacteriota; class Halobacteria; order Halobacteriales; family Haloarculaceae; genus SW-9-67-25. The sequence goes on along the minus strand of CAZUWC010000236.1, from coordinate 1,202 downwards.
GTCGTAGACGGTCTCGACGCTGCCGGCCTCGATGTAGACAACTGTGTCGGCGACCTGCGGGATGAGGCCCAGTTCCACGCGGCCGACCAGCCGCTGGAGGGCGTCGATCCCCCGGGTGGCGTGGACGACGCCGACCATGCCGACGCCGGCCAGGCGCATGTCCGCGAACACTTCGAAGTCGTCGGTCTTGCGGACCTCGTCGTAGATGGTGTAGTCGGGCCGGACCATCAACAGCGAGTCGGCGGTCTTTTCCATCTCGCCGCCCAGCGCCGTGTACTGCGTGACCTCGGGGTCGACCTGCAGGTCGCGGGGTTTCTCCATGGTCTTGACCGCGTAGCCCGAGTCGACGAGGAACTCCGCGACCGCCTGGGCGAAGGTGGTCTTGCCGGCGCCGGGCGACCCCGAGATGAGGACGCCCCGCTGGCGTTCGAGCAAGCGCGAGCGGAGTTCGTCGGCGTACTCGTAGTCGTCGAGGTCGGTCTTGACGATGGGCCGGACCGCCGTGATCTCCAGGCCGTCCGCGAAGGGCGGGCGCGCGATGGCGACCCGGTACTGGCGGAACTGGACGATGGTCATCCCGGGTTCGTCCAGTTCGACGAAGCCGTCGGGGCTGGCCCGGGTCCCCGACTCGATGTCGACGGCGTATTCGACGAGTTCGGCCTCGGTCAGTTCCGCCTCGCCGATCTTCTCGTAGCGCATCTCCCCCACCGAGCCCCGTTTCGCCATCGGCTCGACGCCCGTCTTGAGGTGGACGCTCATCGTCTCGGAGTCGAAGTAGTCCTCGATGGCGAGGTGGCCCACCTCGCGGGTGTGGGGCTCGACCTCGATGACCTCCAGGCCCTTCGCCCGGGCGACGGCCGCCTGGACGTCGTCGCTGGTCAGCAGCGTCGCCCCGCGGTCGCTCGCGACGTCCCGGATGATGGCGTCGATCTCACCCTCGCCGGCGTCGCGCTTCTCGACCGCGTCGGGTCGGCGGCCCACGTACTCGACGGTAATCTCGTCTTCGGCGTCCAGATCGACGAGGCGCTGGAGTTCCTCGAGTCCCTGCCAGCCGGTCTCGCGGCCGTCGTTGGCCTGGCTCTCGAGTTCGCCCACGACCGCCTCCGGGACGACCACGGTCGCCCCCGCGAACTCGCCGTCCGCGACGCGCTCGCTGACGCGACCGTCGATGACGGCGCTCGTATCCGGGACCAGTTCCATAT
>CAZUWC010000235.1:0-3950 GCA_964623935.1 uncultured Halobacteriales archaeon | reverse complement strand
GAGCCGAGTCGCGCAGGATGCTGGGAGGTGTGAGGCTGCAGGCGGGCGGGAATGAAAGGGGCCGCGGGCTCGGGGAACCCCGACGACGCAAGGACCGCAGTGAGCGTAGCGAATGAGGACCGCAGCGAGCGCGAGGCCGACCGAAGGGAGGCCTCGGTCTGCTCGAACGGCGACCGCAGGGAGCCGTGAGAGTCGCGGGAGCCGAGCCCGCGGGGGCTTTCTGGCCGGTCTCGGTAGTCATAGATCGGACAGCACCGATAGTGACTAGCCGGGACCTGCCACTTCACAATCAAAACCCACCGACTAGTCGGCGACACCCATATTACGCGGTGGGCCGACGGACACCCACATGAGCACGGATACGGGTAGCGACGAGCGCGAGCAGGTCGGCGTCGGCGACGACGTCGAGCGCGTCGAGGACCGCCGCCTGTTGACCGGCGAGGCGACCTACACCGACGACCTCGACGTCCCCGGCGCGGGCCACGCCGCCTTTCTCCGGAGCCAGTACGCAAGCGCCCGGTTCGAACTCGACACCGCGGCCGCTGAAGCGATGGACGGAGTGCGCGCGGTCGTGACAGCGGAGACGATGAGGGACAGCGACCTCCCCACCCCCGGACGGATGCCCATCATCCCGGGCCCGGGCATCGAGACGGCCGAGCATCTCAACCGGCCGGTCGTCGCCGACGATGTCGTCCGCCACCAGGGCGAACCCATCGCCCTCGTCGTCGCCGAGGACCGCTACACCGCTCGCGACGCCGTGGACGCCATCGACGTCGAGTACGACCGCCAGGATGCCGTCGTCGAACCGGGCGAGGCACTCGCCGACGACGCGCCGGCCGTCCACGCCGAGACCCCCGACAACGTCGCCTTCGAGTACGAACAGGGCGACCGCGAGCGCATCGAGGAGATATTCGAGGAAGCCGCCCACACGGTCTCGGTCGAGATCGGCAACCAGCGCATCGTCCAGAACCCCATCGAACCCCGGGCAGCGGTGGCGGACTACGACCCCGGAACGGGGACGCTGACGGTCAAGAGCACCACGCAGATCCCCCACAAACTCCGGCGGGACATCGCGGCAACACTCGACTACCCGGACTCGAAGATCGACGTGATCGCCCCGGAGATGGGCGGCGGGTTCGGGAGCCGGTGTGTCCCCTACCCCGAGGAGATGCTCGTCGCCTGGACCGCAATGCACCTCGAAGCGCCGGTCCGCTGGCAGGGCACCCGGACGGGCAACTACGCCAGCGACGTCCAGGGCAGAGGCGTCGAGACGGAGGGACGCCTGGCGGTCGACGAGGAGGGGAGGATTCTGGCGCTGACGATCGACCTGCTCGACGACATGGGCGCGTACCTCTCGGCGTTCGCGCCGGGCATCGCGGTCACCTGCACGAACGTGATGACGGGACAGTACGACATTCCCGAGGCCTACTACAGCGCTCGCGGCGTGATGACGAACACGACACCCTGTGACGCCTACCGCGGCGTCCTGGAGACCGAGATGGTCCACACGCTCGAACGGCTGGTCGACCGCGGGGCACGCGCGGCCGGCATCGACCCCGCGGAACTCCGCCGGCGCAACTTCGTCCCCAACGACGCTTTCCCCTACGAGACGGCCACGGGCGCCTCCTACGACAGCGGCGACTACGAGCCCGCACTGGAGACGGCCCTCGACCTCGTCGGCTACGAGGCGTTGCGCGAGCGCCAGGCCGCCCTCCGGGAAGAGGGTCGGTACCTCGGGATCGGTATCGGCGCCTGGATCGAGAAGTGTGGGTTTGGCTGTGGCGGAGCCGTTCCGTCCTGGGAGTACAGCAACATCCAGTTCCACCCCTCGGGCGAGATGACGGTGTTCACGGGCACTTCCAACCACGGGCAGGGCCACGAGACCACGTACGCGCAGGTGGCCGCCGACAGGCTCGGCGTCCCAATCGAGGACGTCGACGTGGTCGAGGACGACACCACCCGCATCCGGGAGGGTGTGGGCACGTTCGCCAGCCGGTGTGCGCTGACCGCGGGTGGCTCGATCGACGCCAGCGCCGGCAAAATCGTCGAGAAGGGTCGCGAACTCGCGGCCCACCGCCTGGAGACTGACCCCGACGATATCGTCTTCGAGGACGGCGAGTTCCACGTCGCCGGCGCGCCGGCGCGGTCGCTGTCCATCCAGGAGGTCGCCGCCGACGCCCACGTCGGGTACGACCTCCCCGAGGGGATGGAACCGGGCCTGGAAGCGACTTCCTACTTCGACCCCGACGACTACTCGTTTCCCTTCGGCATCCAGATTGCCGTGGTGGAGGTCGATCCCGACACCGGCGAAGTCGCGTTCGAGGAGTTCGTCTCGGTTGATGACTGTGGCGTCCAGATCAACCCCACCATCGTCGAGGGCCAGATCCACGGCGGCACCGCCCAGGGCATCGGTCAGGCCCTCTACGAGGGCGCCGAGTACGACGGGACCGGGACGCTCGTGACCGGCTCTCACCAGGATTACGCCCTCCCGAAGGCCATGCACGTCCCCGAGATGGAGACCGCGGAGACGGTGACGCCCTCGCCGCGGAACCCCCTGGGGGTGAAAGGCGTCGGCGAGTCCGGTGCCGTGGGCGGGCTGGCGGCGACGGTCAACGCCGTCCACGACGCGCTCGCGCCCTTCGGCGTCGAACCGATGACTCCGCCCCTCGACGAGGAGACCGTGTGGTCGGCCGTGCAGGACACGAGCGAGTGAGTGACGGGGACGGACCCGTCCGGCGGGAGTAAAGGGTTTACTGGTGGGGTCCCGGAGGTGGTGTATGCAGATTGCCGTGTCAGACACCGTCGGGCCAGCCGCAGAAATCCGCAGCCAGGCCGAACTGGCCGCCGACTCGGGCTACGGGACCTTCTGGACCCAGGAACTCATCGACATCAAGGACGGCATCACGACCGCGACGGCGCTCGGGGCCTGGGAGATCGACCTCGACATCGTGGTCGGACTCCCCAGCCCCTACACGCGCCACCCGGCGATGATCGCCACGGAGGCCTGTTCGGTCGACGACTACGCCGACGGCCGCGTCGCGGGGCTGGCGGTCGCGACCAGCGCCCCCGAGGTGGTCGGGAAACTCGGCATCGACATGGACCGCCCCATCAAGCGCCTCAGCGAGACCCACGACATCCTCCGGGACATCGTCGAGACCGGCGAGTGTACCTACGACGGCGAAATATACCAGCTCGAAAACTGGAAGCTCCGCAGCGAGTTCCACGACGAGATTCCGCTGTACGTCGCTGGGATGGGTCCGAAGATGCAGGAACTCGCGGCCGTGAAGTTCGATGGACTGTGGCTGCCCTTCAACGCGCCGGTCCCCTTCGTCGCGGACGTCGTCGAGACCGGCCACGACCACCTCGCGAACTTCGACCGCGACCCCGCCGGGTTCCTGTATGCGCTGAACATTCCCACTGCTGTCGTGGACGAGGACTCCGAACTGAGCGTCGCAGAGCAGGTCGAGGACGTCCGGGAGTTCACGGCCTGGCACTGCTGTTCGGACCACATCAAGCCCCTCGTGGAACGTGCGGGCGTCGACTACGACATCGACGCGCTCCGGGCGGCAGTCAGGAACGGCGATTCTGCGACCATCCGGGAGATCGTCGACCGGGACTTTCTGGACGTGGTGGCCGCGGTGGGGTCGCCCGAGCACGTCCGGGACCGCTACCGGGAGTACGTCGAGGCCGGCGTCGAGTGTCCCGTCATCTACAACTACGGCCCCGAGGAGGTCAAACTGCGGAACATCCGCGAACTGGCTCCTGGGAAATTCTGACTCTGGTGTTGGGGTTGTCGTTCTCAGCGATTCGGTCGTGGCTTCCGGAACCGGCCAGAACGCCCCCGGCCGCTCTCTAGGACTTGGTACTTGTATCTCCGCCGCCACTGCCGAGCACAGCCAGAACGCCCCCGGCCGCTCTCTAGGACTTGGTACTTGTATCTCCGCCGCCAC
>CAZUWC010000234.1:0-3951 GCA_964623935.1 uncultured Halobacteriales archaeon | reverse complement strand
TCTCAGTCCCGCGCCCCGCCTGCCGCGTCGATCAGTCGTTCGGCACGCCGGACGAGCGTGACACTCAGTCGGGCACCGACCTCGTCCATCGCGTAGAGGAGGTCCCTGGCATCCGCACCGTCCAGTTCGCCGCGTTCGGCTGCGCGGATCACGACCCCGAGGGACCCGGACACGGAGACCGAGAGTGCCTTGCAGGTCTCCCGGAGTGGCCTGTCGGCGCTGACGACCACGGCGTGGTCACGCTCCATCGCCGCAGCCAGGAGCGCGACGTCGCCGCTCGCCTCCGCCGTGTCGCCGCTCTCGACCGTGGCGGAATCGTCGATACCGAACTGGACCGCCGCCCGGCGCGCCGCCTCGACGGCCGGGTCGACGACCGCGGCCCAGCCCTCGTCGATGGCCGTATCGAGTTCCGCACGCGCAGGGTTGTCGGTCACCTCCTCGCGGACCGCCCCGGGAACGACGACGTCCCCGCGAAGTCCGTCGAGCAGGTCGAACGCACCGACGCCGGCGAGCGTGATACAGACGCTCGCGTCGACGAGGAGAGTCCGTCCGACGTCCCCCGACCCGGTCATGGAACGGTCCCGGCCGCTGTCATCTGAGTGTTTCGACGTCGTCGGCCAGGTCGGCCTCGTCGTAGTTCGCGAGCACTCCCCGGTCGTTGGCCTCGCGCATCATCTCCGCGATGGACAGGCCAGCCAGGTCGGCGGCACCCCGCATCCCCACCTCGCCGTCGCGGTATCGCTCCAGCGCAACGCCGATCAACGCCTCGGTCGCCCCGCGGCGGATGGCCTCGCGGATGGCGTCGCTCCTGGAGACCCCCCTCGCTCCGGCCAGTCGTTCCACGAGGTCGATCTCTTCCTCGCTCATGCGTGCGGTGACGTTCTCCATGCGCACTGCAACGCAATGCATTGTAGTAAGACTGTCGCCATCCGGGTCGAGCTGGCTCGCCATCGGGGATAAACCCACGGAGGGTCGCCAGGTCCGCTCGACCCGCGACAGCCTTCTTGTACCCGGGCGCCTACGCGCTGGTAATGGCCACCCTCTACGCCGCACTCGAGGACCGCCTGCTCGTGGTCCGCGGGGAGGGGACGACCGGCGGGATAGCGGACACCCCGGAAGCGTGGACCGCCAGGGAGACGCTCGTCGGCCGCGAGTTCGAGTGTGTCGCGGCCTCGCCCGAGCATCCGTCGCGGGCCTTCGCGGGCACAGTCGAGTCCGGCCTCCAGCGGAGCACTGACCGCGGCCGGACGTGGGAGGCGGTGGGCGCGTTCGATGATCGCGTGACCGCGGTGACGGTCAGCCCGCACGACTCCGACACGGTCTGGGTCGGGACCGAACCCAGCGCCGTCTACCGGTCGTTCGACGGCGGCAGGAACTGGGAGCGGTGTGGCGGGCTGACCGACCTGCCCTCCGCGGACCGGTGGTCGTTCCCGCCCCGGCCACACACCCACCACGTCCGCTGGCTCGCGGTCAATCCCCACGACCCCGCCCACGTTTACGTCGCCATCGAGGCCGGCGCGTTCGTCCGGACCGTCGACGGGGGCGACACCTGGGAACCCCACCCCCGGGACGCTCCACGGGACAACCACACGCTCGCGACCCACCCCGAGGCCCCGTGTCGCGTCTACGCGGCGGCCGGCGACGGCTACGCCGAGACACCCGACTGCGGTGCGACCTGGGAGTACCCCCAGGAGGAACTGGACCACCGCTACGTCTGGGGGCTGGCGGTCGACCCCGGCGACCCCGACACCGTCGTCGTCTCCGCCGCGTCGGGTGCTCGCCGGGCACACTGGCCCGACGCCGCGCGGGCGTACGTCTACCGGCGCGAACAGGACGACGACGGGACGGGGCGCTGGCAGCCGGCGATGGACGGCCTGCCGGACCCCGACGGGACCGTCCGGGCGGTACTGGCCGCCGGGGCCCCGGGAGAGTTCTACGCGCTCACGAACCGCGGGCTGTTCCGGAGTTCCGACGCGGCCCGCTCGTGGACGGCACTCGACGTCGAGTGGCCCCAGAGCTACGAGTCACAGATCGGGCGCGGGCTGGCAGTCGTGGCGTGAGGGACGGTCCCAGAACGGCTCATAGTGATCGCTGTAAACCGTTACCGGATCGACCGCACGACGTGACGCGGTCGACACGGGAAATCGTTACAGCGATCACTATCACTGGTACATCCCGAGCGGTTCGGCGCGGGTGCTCTCCTCCTCGGCCTGTTGCATCTGCTGGGCGAGTTTCTCGCGGGCCTTGGCGATGCGGTCGGCCTGTTCGACGAGCGTGTCGGTTTCGATGTCGACGGCTGCTATGGGACCGATGGCTTCGGTCAGCAGGACCCGCGCCGCCTCGGGGTCCGGGAAGTTGGCGTTGGCCTGGACGACCAGCCCGAGCGCGTCCAGGTCCTCCTCGTTGGCCTCGGCCAGCAGCGCGCCCGTCGGGCCGCTGATCATCCCGCTCTCGGGCGGGGCGGAAATGTCGTGGTCGGCGAGCAACCCCTCGGCGTCGCCGGTGCTCACGCCGTACAGTTCGGGGACGCCGTCCTTCTCCTCGGGCAGGCCGCTGAGATAGAGGGGCGTGGCGTCGTTCTCGGCGAGCCAGCCCGTCACGCAGGCGGCGAAATCCTGGGCCGCATTCGGGGAGACCGGGACGTCGCTCTGGAGGACGAGCAGGTCCCGCGCCCCGTCGGCATACAGGCGGACCGGCGGCCGGACGTCGCGCTCGTCCTCGGCGTAGATGGCGACCTTCGGCAGCCCCTCACAGCGGACGGACGCGTAGTAGTCCATCTCGAACTCCCGGACGAGGTGGTCGCCGGCGATCTTCCCGACGAGGCCCACGCCGGGCAATCCCTCGACGAGGACCGGTGACTCCAGGTCGACTGACTGGTGTTCGGCGATGTGTGCCATATCGAACGGAGGGGCGGCCAGCGACTTTAACACTCTCGTCCTCCCGGCCCGAGACCGTCAGGGCACCTGGCTCGGAGCCGCGATCGAGGTCCCCGGGGCCGCGAGCGCCTTTCGGGGCGCGACCCGGGGAAGGGCAGGCCTGCTGTCGGCAGGGTGGGACCGAAAGGGGCCGGCCGCCTCGATCCGGTGAGACGACGTAAGGACCGCAGCCGTCAGGCGAGGACCGCAGCGAGTCGCAACCGGTCGAGCGGCCGGGGGCTTTCTGGCTGGTCGCAGCAGTCGCGCCAGAGTCACATACTGCAGTTCCGAGAGAGCGGCCGGGGGCTTTCTTGCCGGTCGTCGCAGTCGCGCAAGAGCCAAAGACAACGATTCATAGAGAGCGGCCGGGGGCTTTCTTGCTGGTCGTGCCGGACTCGATAGAGTGGCTAATCACCGTTCCAACGAGCCGAAACCCACAAGCGCCGACCCGTCGAAACGCGGGCGATGAACGTACTGGAGCGGTACGAACCGCTCGTCGACGACTTCGCGGCCTTCCGTGCGGCCTGCGAGCGCCCGCTCCCCTCGGTCGTCCGGGTCAACACCCTCCGGACAACCGTCGAGCGCGCCCGTCGCACGCTGGCGGAGGCGGACATGGGATACGAGCCGGTCGAGTGGCACCCCGGCCTGCTGACACTCGAGGGCCAACCCGGCGCGAACTGGCCGTACGTCCACGGGTGGCTCCACGGCCAGGAGGAAGTGTCGGCGCTGCCGGCCCGGGTCCTCGACCCCGAACCGGGCGAGCGCGTCTGGGACGCGTGTGCCGCGCCGGGGAGCAAGACCACGCAACTGGCGGCGCTGATGGACGACCGCGGGCTGGTCGTGGCCACCGACGACAACCTCGGGCGCCTCTCGGCGCTACGCTCGAACACCGAGCGGCTTGGCGTCACGAACGTCGCCGTCACCAACGAGGACGCCCGCATCCACTCCCTCAAGCCGTTCGAGGGGGAACCCTACGACCGCGCGCTCGTGGACGTCCCCTGCTCGTGTGAGGGGACCGTCCGGAAGAACCCCGACA
>CAZUWC010000233.1:0-3953 GCA_964623935.1 uncultured Halobacteriales archaeon | reverse complement strand
TCATCGCGTCGGCGACCTACTACGCCGCGGGCGAGGGGGTCCCGGCGCTGGCCCGTGGCTATGCTGCCAACGCCGCCGGCATCGGGTACGCCGCGGCGACGCTGGCGCTGGTGGGAGCGGTCGACGGCGGCCTCGTCGCACTCAGTCTCGCCGTCGGGGCGTTCATGTTCCTCGCCAGCCTCCACGACTTCCTCCCCCTGCTATCGTTCACCCCGGGTGGCTTCTTCGGCTACGCAACCATGTTCAGCGTCGACGCGGCCGGTGCGACGGCCTTCGGCATCTCGGGGCTGGCTGGTGGAACCGTCGCGGCGCTCTCCTCGATGTTCGCCGGCGCGCTCATCGGCCTCGGGACCGACCGCCTCAGTTCGCGCCTCGCGGCGGCGCGAGGCAAGCGTTAACCCCCTCCCCCTCCGACCGCACACCGATGACCGAGGAGGCGCGGGCGTTCGTGCCCGGACACGTGACGGGCTTTTTCACCAGCGAACCCGACCCCGACCCGACGGAGACAGGTTCGCGCGGCGGTGGCCTCGCGCTGACCGACGGCGTGACCGTCACCGTCGAGGCGGGCGACCCGGGACTGGTCGTCGACGGCCACCCGATGACAGTCGAGGCCGTCGACCGCGTCCTCGACGCCCTGGGTGTTCGCGACCGGGCGGCCGTGCGGGCCGAGAGTGCCCTCCCGGTCGGCACCGGCTTCGGCGTCTCGGGCGCGCTCGCGCTCGGAACCGCGCTGGCGGCCAACGCCGCCTTCGGCTGCCGGCGCACGGAGAACGACCTCGTCACCGTCGCCCACGCCGCGGAGGTCGAGGCCGGGACTGGCCTCGGGGACGTGGTCGCACAGCACCGGGGCGGCGTCCCCCTGCGCCTCGCCCCCGGCGCGCCCGCGAGCAACGACCTCGACGCGCTCCCGGCCCGGCCCCGCGTGGAGTATCTCGTCCTGGGCGAACTCGACACCGCGGCCATCCTCGCGGACGCGACCGACACTCTCACGGAGGCCGGCGAGCGCGCCCTCGCGACGGTCCGCGACGATCCGACGCTCTCGACGTTCATGGCGGCCTCCCGGCGGTTCTCGCGGGAGGCGGGCCTGCTGACCGACCCCGTCGAGTCGGTCCTCGCGGACGTCGCGGACGCGGGCGGCAGCGGGGTGATGGCGATGCTCGGCGAGACGGTGGTCGCGCTCGGGACCGGCCTCTCGGAGGCAGGCTACGACCCCGCGGTCTGTGCGGTCCACCCCGGCGGCGCGACGGTCGACCCGGACGGGTGATGGAGCGGGACCCGGCAACCGAGAACGACGTGCTTTCCCGTCTCGCCCCACAGTCGGTGGACATGGACGAGGCCGACATCCCCGAGTCCCACCCCCGGTATCACTCGCTGCTGACGCGGTGTCGCGTCGAGGCAGGGTTCGAGCGGGGCATCACGAGCACCCAGGGGCTCATCGCCCAGGGGCGCGGGGAGTCCATCGACTACCTGCTCGGCGAGCGGACCCTTCCGAGCGCCGACGAGGCCGCCCGCGCCGCGGCCGCACACCTCCTGCTGGCCGACCACCCCGTCCTCTCGGTCAACGGCAACGCTGCCGCGCTCGTCCCCGGGGAGACCGTCGACCTCGCCGCCGTTACGGGCGCGGACATCGAGGTGAACCTCTTCCATCGCACCGACGAGCGCGTCCGCGCCATCGCCGAGTACCTCGAAGAGTACGGCGCCGAGGAGGTGAAGGGGCTGGCCGCAGACGCGCGCATTCCGGGGCTGGACCACGAGCGCGCCAAGGTCGACGCCGACGGCATCCACGCGGCCGACGTCGTCGTCGTGCCCCTGGAGGACGGCGACCGCGCGGAGGCGCTGGGCGAGATGGGCAAGACCGAGATCGTCATCGACCTGAACCCCCTCTCGCGGTCGGCCCGGATGGCGACGGTGCCGGTCGTCGACAACGTCATCCGCGCGGTGCCGAACATCACCGCCCACGCCCGGGAACTCCGGGATGCCGACACGGCGACGCTGCGCGGCGTCGTCGAGGGGTTCGACGCCGACGCGGCGCTCGCGGCCGCCGAGCGTGCTATCCGGACGGGCGACCTCGCCGACGCGGGGAATTAAGACCGACCACGCCAAGGTAGAGCCATGAGCCTGGAGGTCGACGTCAGGAAACTGGAGGTGTTCAACCGGATCGCCAAGGAGGGATCACGGACGGTCGCGGACAGCCTCGGACAGATGACCGGTGTCGACGCGGGCATCGAGGTCGCGAAGATCAACCTCCTGCACATGGACGACGTGCAGACCCATCTCGGCGACGAGACGCGGGTCGGCATCCACGTGCAACTCACCGACCCCCCACACGGCTACGTCCTCTTTCTCCTGGCGCCGGCCGACAGCAAGCAACTGGCCGGCCTCATGCTCCCCGGCGGCGGGGACCCGGACGCCGACGGCTTCTCCGAGATGGAGCGGTCGGCCATCCAGGAGATCGGCAACATCATGACCTCCGGCTACATCGACGGCCTGGCGAACGTCCTCGAGACGACCATCGACATGGGCACGCCCGCGTTCACCTACGGCCCCGCCAGCGGCATCATCCAGGAGATGGGTGGCTGGCCCGACGAAGAGATTGCCGTCGTCCTCGACTCGCAGATCACGGCCGACGGCGAGGACATCGACCTCACGGTCTACACCTTCCCACAACTGCGCTCGCTGGTCGAGTTGGTCCAGCAGATCGACCTCGACACCGACGTCCGGGCGGATACGGTCGCCGACGACGTCCTCGACGGCCGATAGTGGTCGCTGTAAGCCTTTTCCGGATCGATCGCCCGACGTACGCGGTCGTACCGGTAAACAGTTACAGCAATCACTATATGAACCTGAACGGATTCTAGACCGAACTCGGACAATCCTTTTCGGGATACCTGCAAACCGATACACATGACACTCGACCGTCTCGCTGTCGACGGACGGACCGTGGTACTGGTACTCGTCGCGGGACTCCTCTTCGCCGGGCTGCTCGGCCTCGCGGCGACCGGAACCGTAACCGCGGGTGCCGGGGCCGACATGAGCGCCTGCGGGGTCGGCGCTCACTGACGCCCGACCAGCGCCATCGCCAGGTCCGCGGCCTCGGTTGCCGTCTCGCCGAAGACGTACGTGACGGGCTCGACGCCGAACGCACCGTCGTGGTAGGCGACCCGGGGGACAGTCCCGCGCTCGCGGAACCGCTCGCGCAGGCGCTCCCCGCGGTTCTCGTAGTCGGCCTCGAACGCCAGTGGCTCGTACCCGCGCTCCCGGGCCGCCGCGAGCAGCGACTCCGCGGTGGCGAGGTTCAGCGCACCCCGCGTCTCCGGCTCGACGGCCATCGCCGCGAGGATGGCACCGGCCACCCGCCGGGAGACACCGAACTCCGGCTCGGCCGGCACGACGACGCGCGAGCCCACGGCCTGGAGGCGACCCGGAACCGCGGCGACGTCCGTCTCGTCGCTGGCACCCGGCACCGCGGTCCCGACGTTGGTGCCGACGTTGGGGACGTGGGCGGCCATCCCCGGTGCCGCTGCGATGCGGCGGGCCGCCCGCCGGACCGCAGCCAGGGCGTCCCGCTCCGCCACCACACCTTCGTCGAGTCCCCGGACACAGAGGTCACAGCCCAGTCCCTCCAGGGCGGGCATCTCCTCCTCGTGGACGGCACAGATGGGCCCGCGGTCCTCGAACTCCCGAACGACGGCCAGGAGTTCGCCGAGGGCCTCGTAGCCGTCCATCGACCCCGACGCGAACCCGTCGGCGATGGTCTCGACGGTCGACTGCAGGCGCTCGTCCTCGGCGAAGCGCTCCTCCAGGTCCGCCCCGCGGAGGTATCCGCTGACCGCCGCCTGGCTCACCCCGAGGCGGTCGGCGACCTCCTCCTGTGTGAGCCCGCGCTCGTCGAGGGCCCGCGCCAGCATCGCCCGCACCGTCGGGAGGAACCGCTCGACGACGACCTCGCTCGG
>CAZUWC010000232.1:0-3956 GCA_964623935.1 uncultured Halobacteriales archaeon | reverse complement strand
CTGACGGTACCGCTCCGGGACGCCAGGAACGCCTCGGGCCCCGACCGGGCCGGGCTCGCGATGCGCCTCGTCCGCGAACACCTCGCACAGCACTTCTCCGTTCCGGAGGACGCGGTCCGGCTGGACCCCTCGATCAACGAAGCGGTGTGGTCGCAGGGCCGGTCGAAACCCCCGACGAAACTCCGCATCCGCGCGGCCCGCTTCGTCGAAGAGGGCGAGAGCGTCGTCGAGGCGGAACCCGCAGCATAGATTTGCTTCGCGCGGCCTTCTCCGGTTCGTCCTACGTCGGCGTCTTCGCGCGGGCCACCGACCGGTGTCTCCTGGTCCGGCCCGACGTCGACGAGGACCTGCAGGCCGCCTGCGGCGATGAACTCGACGTTCCCGTCGTCGCCACGACCGTCGGCGGGTCCGGGACGGTGGGCGCGCTGGCGACGGGCAACAGCCACGGCCTGCTGGTCAGCAGTCGGGTGCGAGAGCGCGAACGCGACCGGATCGCCGACACCCTCTCCCTCCCCGTGACGGAACTCCCCGGACGGATCAACGCCGCGGGCAACGTCGTTCTCGCGAACGACCACGGCGCCTACGTCCACCCCGACCTCCCCCGCGAGGCCGTCCAGGCCGTCGCCGAGGGGCTCGACGTCCCGGTCGAACGGGGCGACATCGCCGGCGTCCGGACGGTCGGGACCGCCGCCGTCGCCACCAACGAGGGCGTGCTCTGTCACCCCAAATCGACCGACGAGGAACTCGACGCGCTGGAGGCGCTGCTGGAGGTCCCGGCCGACATCGGCACCATCAACTACGGCGGCCCGCTGGTCGGCTCCGGGCTGATCGCCAACTCCGAGGGCTACATCGTCGGCGAGGAGACGTCCGGCCCCGAACTGGGCCGGATCGACCTCGCACTGGGATACGCCTGATAGGGTCGTGCGTAGATCGGAGGTTACGGGGAGTTCAGTCCGGCTTATCCGTCCGCGGTGCGTTACTCCTGTATGGCAGACGACCTGCAGCACGGCCTCGAGGGCGTCCTCGTCGCGGAGTCGGAACTGTCGGACATCGACGGCGCGAACGGCCGACTGGTCTACCGCGGCTATCCCATCCGGCAACTGGCACGAGAGACGACCTTCGAGGAAGTCCTCTACCTGCTCTGGTACGGGCGCCTCCCCGACAGGGACGAACGCGACGAGTTCGTCCGGGAGATGTGCCAGGAACGCGACGTCGACGACGCGGTGATGGAGACGCTACGCGCCCTGGCGGCCGACGACGAGGACCCGATGGCGGCGCTCCGGACCGGCGTCTCGATGCTCTCAGCGGAGGACCCGGAACCGGACGTGACGCCGGAGAATCCCGAGGGACTCCTCCGGAAGGGCCGCCGCATCACCGCCAGACTCCCGACGGTGCTGGCCGCCTACGACCGGCTGCGCCACGGCGAGGAGCCAGTCGCACCACACGACTCGCTGCCACACGCCGAGAACTTCCTCTACATGTTGACCGGCGAGGAACCCGACGAGGTGGCCGCCGAGACGTTCGACGCAGCGCTGATCCTCCACGCCGACCACGGGCTCAACGCCTCGACGTTCGCCGCCATGACGATCGCGAGTACCCAGGCCGACATCTACAACGCGGTCGTGGGCGGGATTGCGGCGCTCTCGGGACCGTTGCACGGCGGCGCCAACCAGGACGTCATGCGGACGCTGATCGAGGTCGACGAGAGCGACGAGGGGCCCATCGAGTGGACGCGGCGGGCCATCGAGGAGGGACGGCGCATCCCGGGGTGGGGCCACCGCGTCTACGAGGTCAAGGACCCGCGGGCGACGATCCTCCAGGAGCGCAGCCACGCGCTCGCCCAGTCCACCGGCGAGTCGAAGTGGTGTGAGTACACCGAGGCTATCGAGGAGTACCTGACCGACGAGCGGGGACTCGTGGCGAAGGGTATCGCGCCGAACGTCGACTTCTACTCGGGGAGTGTCTACTACCAGCTGGGCATCCCGGTCGACATCTACACGCCCATCTTCGCGATGAGCCGCGTCGGCGGCTGGGTCGCACACGTCCGCGAGTACGTCGCGGACAACCGCCTGATCCGCCCACGGGGTCGGTACGTCGGTCCCGAACGCCGCGACGTCGTTCCGATCGACGAGCGATAGCGCCACCGGCCGGCAGCTTCCCGGACAGCTACTCCTCGACCGTCCGACTGACATCGAGCGTGTAATCGACGAGAAGGTCGCGGCCGAGCAGCGCGGGGAACTGCATCTGGCTTCGGTCGGTCACGCTGGCCGTCACTGTCCGCCAGTTGCCGTCGAGACGAACATCGATGTCGACGAGTGGCCGCGTTTCGGTGCCGTCGCCGGCTGCGGAACGTACCTCGGTCGTCCCGACGAGCGGTCCGGCACCGATCCGGCCTGCCAGTTCTGTATCGATGCTGGTCCGTTCGGCCCCGGTGTCGGACTTCGCGACGACGATTTCGGCACCGTCGGTGCCACCGATCGCGATCCGCGTCGTGTATCCGAGTTCGCCGCTACCCCCGTCTCCGAGGGATGGTTTGCAGTCGGGGACGGAATCGTCAAGCGTCTGGGCGACAGCGGAGACACGCTCGTCGGACAGCGTCCCGCCGGCACGCTCGACGGCCAGTCTCACGATGTGGGGCGCGACCGACCGTCCGGTCGCGTCGAACAGTCCCCTGAATCCGGCCGTCGCGTTCACCTCGAGGGCGTACCACGTGCCGTCGATGGGCATGAGGTCGACGCCGGCGACGTCCAGCCCCAGTGCCGCCGTCGCCTCGACTGCGAGGTTCCGGGGGTCGGTCCCGAGTTCGTCGGTGACGTCCTCGACTTTACCGCCGAGCGCGACGTTGGTTCGCCACTCGTCTTCCGGTGCGTGGCGCCGCATCGCCCCGACCACGGTGTCGCCGACAACGTAGGCCCGGACGTCGGCCGGTCGGTCCGCGCCGTCGTCGAGGAACTCCTGGAGGAAGGCGTCACGGTTGCCCATCCGTGGGACGACCCGTTCGTCGGGCGACACCACGTCCATCTGCCGGCCGTTGGTCCCGATGGTCCGTTTCTGGACGGCCGGTCCGGAGAGGTGCTCCTCCCACGCTTCGAGGGGTTCTGGTGCCCGACCGAAGACAGCGTCCGGGACCGGGAGCCCGGCCGCGGTGAGGACGGCGCCGGCCCGAAACTTGTGGAGTGTGCGTCCGACTGCTTCTGGCGGATTCACGACTGGTGTCGTCTCCGCGTACAGGGCCGCGAGTTGCAGGTCCTCGAAGAGCCGGTCGCTTTTCGTCAGCAGCAAGCGGTTTACGAGCACGTCCACCTCGGGTTCGAGCCGGACGCCCTCCTCAGCAATCTGCGAGACGAGATTCTCGTCACGTATCCAGACGGGTTCCTGGCCGAGCGCGCGGGCGGCGTTCAGGATGGCTTTGGTCTCTTTGCTGTTGTGGGTACTCAATACGCCGATGCGACACCCCCCCTGCACCGAGCGCGTTGCGTCGGCGCCAGTCCGGCGGGTTCCGGACGCGGGTGTCTCTGTCCGGGATGGCGAGGACGAGCGAGCCATGTGGCCTGTAAACGTTCCGCCCTCCGGGTAAAACAGATGGTGCGAACGTGTAACATCCGTACAGTTCCCTGCTAGGTATATTACCCGGCAGGAACGCCAAGACGGTATGGGCGACCAGCAGTCGGACGTTTATACCTACGACGGTGGGGCGGTCGAACCTGGGGAGACCGCAGAGTTCCGGTTCCCGGTGAGCGAAACCTACCTCGGCGACCCCGTCCGGATTCCCGTCACCATCATCAACGGCCCCCGGGCGGGACCGACGGTGTTCCTCTCGGCGGCCATCCACGGCGACGAACTCAACGGCATCGAGGTCGTCCGCGATGTCGCCCAGGAGTGGGACCACACCGACATCTGTGGGACGCTCGTCTGTCTGCCCGTCCTCAACGTCCAGGGGTTCGTCGCCCAGGAGC
>CAZUWC010000231.1:0-3972 GCA_964623935.1 uncultured Halobacteriales archaeon | reverse complement strand
TGGTAGCAGTGGCGGCGGTGGTGGCGGTGGCGGAGATGGAGGTGGCGACGCTGACAGCGACGATGGTGACAGTAACAGTGCCAGTGGTGATGGTGACAGTGGTAGTGGTGAGGACAGTGATAGTAGCGATATTGGTAGTGGCGACGGTAGCAGTGCTGACGGTGGTGCTGGCGATGGCAGCGACGGTAGCGAAGTCCCGAGCGATGCGGAAGATGACGGGCAGGACTCTGCTGACACATCCAGCACGGACCAGACGAGCGAGGACACAGACAGCGGGGAGAGCGAAGCCTCGGGCGACGAGGAGAGAGACGTATCGACTGCGGGAGCGACGGCCGCGTCGAGCACGTCCGAGCCGGGCGGACTGGACCCGGAACTCATCGTGGTGGCCGTTGCGCCGGTAGTTCTGGTCCTCCTCGTCGTAGCGGGCCGGCGGATCATGAACTGAGAGACGAAATCAGGAGAGTCACGCATGTCAGACAGGAACCCTCCCAGCGGAACCGAGCGGCTGAGTGGGGACGAGACAGCCATCGCGGGACCGCTCAGTATCGCACTGCTGGTCGCGCTGTCACTCACGCTCGCGGTGGTCGGATTCACCTTCTTCTCCGGAATCGCGCAAGACGAGAGCAGGGGTCAGGGGGGACCGCGGGTCGCCGTGAGTGTCGAGTGGGATGCCGGAAACGACAGTACCTTCACCGGGTCCGGCAACGGTGGGTGGTGTCTCGGAGGACCGGCATCGTACGACAACGACGACAGTGCCCGGATCACCGTCGATAGTGGACAACCATTGAACACCTCTAACGTCGACATCCGCATCGAGAACAGTAGCGGGGTGTACAGTCCGACCGAGCCCTGGTGTATGAGTGGGAGTGGCACATCCAAGGCTCTCGACTGGGATGATAACCCACCGGAACGGTTCACAGCCGGCGTTAGATACGAGATTTACGAGGGGCAAAACAGCAACGCGATCGAACCAGGTGCGACGCTAAGAATCGTCTGGCACGACCCCGAATCCGACGAGAGTTACCTCCTGGTCGAGGAGACCGTCCCGGACATGTAGCACTGTCCGTCCCGGCATCCCCGGGATACGGACGACTGTAAGTCATTACAGGATCGACCGGCAGAAAGCGATCGGTCGACCTGGAAAACGCTTACAATCGTCCGTAGAGTCCTCCCCCGGCGAGGAGCCGTTCCGGGCCGCCCGTGCGCGCCGGGACCGTCGTCGTTATAGGCGTCCCAGCCTACCTCGTGGCATGGAATTCCGAGGTGCCATCGTCGACCTCGACGGGACCGTCTACCGCGGCGACGACCTCCTCCCGGGCGTTCCCGACGCGATCGAGCGACTCCGGGCCGCGGGGCTCGATCTCCTCTTCTTCTCGAACAACCCCACGAAGAGCGGCGACGCGTACGTCGACCGCCTCCACGGGATGGGGCTCGACGTCCGCGAGGGCGAGGCCTGTTCGGCCGGCGACGTCACCGCGGCGTACCTCCGGGAGTACCACGCGGCCGACCGGATCATGCTCGTCGGGTCGCCGGGCCTGCGCGAGCAGTTCGAGGCAGCCGACCTCACGCTGACGAATGACCCCGCGGCGACGGACGTCCTCGTCGGCTCCTGGAGTTCGGCGTTCGACTACGACGACATGCTGACCGCACTGCACGCGGTCGACGACGACACCACCTTCCTGGGGTCCGACCCCGACCGGACGGTCCCCGCCGAGGGCGAGGAGATCCCGGGCTCGGGCGCGGTCGTCGGCGCGCTCGCCGCCACGGTCGGTCGGGACCCCGACGCGGTACTGGGAAAACCATCCGAGGCCGCACTCGAGTTCGCGCTGGAGCGCCTCCAGGTGGACCCGTCGGCGTGTCTGGTCGTCGGCGACCGCCTGGGGACCGACATCGCGCTCGGCGAGCGTGCCGGCATGACGACAGTCCTCGTGCGCACGGGCGTGACCGACGCCGACGAGGTGGCTGCGAGCGACGTCACCCCGGACCACGTCCTCGACAGTCTCGCCGACATCGGCGCGGTTCTGGAGGGCCACGCCGAGTGAGGAGACCTGCGTGGGATGGTTTTTTGTGAGGCTGCGCCCACCGTCCGCGTATGGTCGACAAGGACGACCTCAGAGCGCAGTTCGTCGAGGCCTTCGAGGGCGCCGACTACCCGATCAACAGCCCGATGGATCTCGTACCGGCGTTGCCCGATGGCCCCTCGACGTCATTCGAGTCCGGGGACTTCTCGATGACCGCCATGGAACTGAACACCAAACTCGACGGCGATTTCCCTTACGAGGACGTCGACTCCTTCGTCGACGAACTCATGGAACAGCTCGAAGCGCAGGACCTCCTCTGATATACCGGTCGACGTAAGCAATGATACATTCAGTCCGGGAGCAACAAGGGCTGAGAAGTATCAAACGTTACGTCGACCGGTATACTGCCGGCTATGAGCCCGTGAGGGATTTTGACCCACCGGGAGGTCGAATATCCACACGTCGTTATAGTGATTGCTGTAAGTCATTGCCGGATCGACCGAACGCTGTCGTGCGGTCATACCGGTAAACAGTTACAGCAATCACTATATAGCCGGCAGTATGAAGAAAAGACCTATCGGCGGACTCCGACTACGGCGGGGTGATGGCAGGGGACCAGGCGGGCGGTTCGCCGTCGAACGAAGAGCCACCGGCTGGCATCGAGGAGCTGTTCGACAGGCTCTCGGACCTCTCGGGGGACGTGACCTCCGCGGACGCCCGCGAGGAAATCAGGGAGACGAAGGCGCTGCTCGCGGCGGCCCACGAGCGTGGCCTCGTCGACTCGGACCTGCGGAACCTGGAGGTCGACGACGCGGTCCAGGCGTTCGTCGGGAGCGTGGTCTTCGCCTCGCCGCTGCTCGTCGAGGACGGCGTCTTCGACATCGCCGACCACCTCTTCGGGGTGACCGTCCGCGGGGTCCCCGTGTTCCTGCTCGCGAACGTCGCCTTCGTGGTCGTGATGACCTACGCGCTCATCGAGTGGACCGGCCGCGACAGGGAGGAGACCCACGCCGTTCTGGGAGTGCCGGTCCGGCTGGTGATGGTGCTGGTCGTCTCCTTTCTCGTCGCCGCGATACTGATGACGGTCTGGGGACGGACCGGCGGCTGGGACTCCCCCTCGCGGGCACTCGCCCGGGTGAGTGTCGTCTGGACGGTCGGCTCGCTCGGGGCCGCACTCGGTGACATCCTCGCAGAGGGGGACTCCGCGCCGTCGATCGGGTCTGGCGACGACGGGACTCGCGTGACCGGGGGTGCGGACCCCTCCCTGGAGGACGACTCGGAGACACGCGCCGTCGTCGAGGAGCTTACCGGTGACGAGGACCTCGACCACGGCGAGTTACTGGCGGCGATCCACGACCGGTTCGACAGCATCGCCGACACCGTCGACGGGGCCGACACGCGCCGGGAGGTACACGACGTCCGGGAGCAGACGAGCACGGCCCTCGTGGTGGACACCTTCGACGAGCGCATCGACAAGTACACCTCCCGGGACATCGCCGAGGCGTTCGTCGGGAGCATTTTCTTCTCGATCCCCTTCCTCGTCGAGGACGGCGTCTTCGACGTCGCGGCGTACTTCCTGGCGTTTCGCCTGGCGGGCTTTCCCGTCTTCTTTTTCGTCAACACCGCGTTCGTGCTCGCGATGGTCGGAGTCCTCGTCTACTGGGCCGGCCCGCGGGACGTCGCGGTGTCGCGGCCGCTGTTCGGCTTCATTCCACGGCGGATGGTCGGTATCTCGGCCGTCTCGTTCCTGACCGCGGCCGCGCTGATGACGATGTGGGGGCGCGTCCTGTGGGCCGAGCCCGTCGTCGCCGTCGCGCGGGTCAGCGTCGTCTGGTCGGTCGCCTCCTTCGGGGCTGCGCTGGGTGACGTCCTCCCCGGGGAGAGTTCGGGGGACGACATCAACGACGACCTCGACCAGCTCGGCGATCGCGTCGGCGAGTTCATCGACTGA
>CAZUWC010000230.1:0-3982 GCA_964623935.1 uncultured Halobacteriales archaeon | reverse complement strand
TAGAAGGCTGTCTCGTGCGCGAGTGCCATAAACTGCATACCGCTACATCAAAATTTGGGAGCCGGTCAGTCGTCGGCGGCACTCGCGGCGTCTGCGTCCCCCGTGCGCTGGCGACGGACGTACTCGGTGAAGTTGTCGAACAGGCGTTTGGCCTCGCAGGCAGCCAGGTAGTTATCCCGGGTGATCCCGTCGAGGGCGCGCTGGAGTTTCTCGTCGGGGAGGATGTCGTCTTTCCCGCGGGTGACTTCCTCGGCCGTTTCAGCGTCGTACTCTGGGTGGAACTGGACCGCGAAGACGTTCCCCTTCCGGAAGCCGTGGATGCCGTAGTCGTTGCGCGCGAACACCTCGGCGCCCGGCGGTGCCTCCACGACGCGATCCGAATGTGTAGTGAAGACCGTGAAATCCTCGTCGACGCCGGCGAGTAACTCGTTGTCGCCCTCGTGTTCGACCGTCCGGTACCCGATCTCGTACTCGTCCATCCCCTCGACCTGGCCCCCGAGGACGTCCGCGACCAGCTGGTGGCCGTAGCAGACCCCCAGGACGGGCAGGCCGCTCTCGATGGCATCGCCCACGTAGGTCTTGAGGTCCATGATCCACGGTTCGTCCCAGTAGACCGAGGCGCGCGAGCCCGTCACGATACACGCATCGAACGCGAAGGTCTCGGGCAGTTCGCGTTCGGTGACGTTGTACTCGACGAGGTCAGCCTCTACCTCCCGGCGGAAGTTCCGCCGCGTGTGGTCGCCGTCGTGGGCCGCGTTCAACAGGGCGATACGCAGTCCGCTCATCAGTTCCGCGTTGTCGGCCCGCGGTTAAAAGTTCCCGTATCGTCGGCCGTTTCTGCCGGTCTCCCGGTTGCGTCAGTGATCGTCGATGAACGCCAGCAGCCGGTCCGTGACTGGCCGGGCGTGTTCGACGAAACAGAGTCGTCGACCCTCGACGGGTTCGAAGGTCCCCCGCGGGAGGTCCCCGGCCAGCTTCCGGCCCGCCTCTATCGGGACGACCGGGTCGTCGATTCCGTGACACACCAGCGTCGGACAGTCAATCTCGTACAGCGGGCCAGCCTCGAAGGACAACATTGCGTCGAACTGAGCCGCCAGGCCACTGTCGCGGGCGTCTTCGCCGGCCCGCCACTCGCAGATCCGCTCGACGAGGTCCGTCCGTGCGTCACGGAAGGCCGGCGAGAATGCGCCCTCCAGTGACGCCCGGAGCGTGGCCTCGTCGTCTGCCGACGGGTGAAGCGCCTGCAGGGCGGACTCCTCGACCGATTCACCGCTCCCGGCAGACCCGAAGACCGTCAGCGTGCGCGCACGTCCATAATCGCGAGCGTACCGGAGTGCGACCATCGCGCCGAGCCCGGCGCCGACGACGTGGACTCGCCGGACACCCGCGTCCGCAAGGACGACTTCGAGGTCGGTCGCCAGTGTCTCGACGTCGTACGGTCCCGGCGGGGCGTCGGACCGGCCGGTCCCCCGGAGGTCCCAGACCAGCGCCTCGCGCGCGCCGGCGACGGCGTCGTGTTCCCAGCCCCAGAGCCACGCGCCGTAGCCGACGTCGTTCACGAACGCGACTGTCTCGCCACTGCCCGCCGTCTCGTAGTAGAGGTCGACACCGGCGTTGCTGGCGACGGGCATCCGGTCAGGCGTTCAGGACCCGCCTGAGGACGTCTGGTGCGTCCTCGAGCGCGTCCTCCAGGCGCTCTGGGTCGGGCCCACCGCCCTGGGCGAAGTCGGGTGGCCCGCCGCCACCGCCGCCGACCCGGGCGGCGAGTTCGCCGACCACCTCGCCGGCGTCGACCGCCACACCGTCCGGCACGGCCACGACGAACTGTGCGCCGTCGGTCCCCGAACCCAGCACCGCCACCTTCCCGTCCTCGACGATGGCGTTGGCCGTCGCGCGCAGTTCGTCCATGTCGCCGTCCAGCCGGCGGACGACGGCAGTGGTGCCCTCGAGGTCGAATTCGCCGGCGTCGCCGCTCTCGGCACGGACGGCCGCGAGTTCTTCTTTGAGGTCCTCCATCTGTTTGCCCCGCTCTTTCCACTCCTCGAAGAACCGCTCGGCCGTCTCGGGCACCTCCATGGGGTCCACGTCGAGTATCCCGGCAGCCTCGTCGAGTGCGTCCTCAGTCTCCTGTGTCGCCTCGATTGCAGCCTCGCCGGCCGCATAGGTCAGACGGACGACGCCGTCCTGGATGCGCTCGGTCCCGAGGAGTTTGATCGCGCCGATGTCCCCCGTCTGGGAGACGTGTGTCCCGCCACAGGCCTGTGTGTCCTGACCGGTGTGAATGAGGCGGATCTGTTCGCCCTCGGGGATGCCTCCCTGGTAGATGTCGAAGCCGTGTTCGGATTCGGCCGCGTTGCGGTCGATCCACTCCGGCGTGACCGTGACGTTGTCCATGACGACCCCGTTGGCGAGTCGCTCGATCTCCCTGACCTCCCCGCGGCTGATCGACTCGTAGTGTTTCACGTCGAGGCGGGCACTGGTCGTGTGCTTCTGTGCGCCGGCCTGCCGGACGTGGTCGCCGAGCACCTGCCGGGCGGCGTGGCCCACGATGTGGGTCGCGGTGTGGTGGCGCATCAGTTTGTGTCGCCGCGTCGCGCCGACCTGGCCGCGGACGATTTCGCCGGTGCCGGGGTCGCCGTCGGTCCGGTGGACGACCACGCTTTCGACACGCTGGACGTCCGTGACCTGGACCGTAGCGTCGTCGGTCGAGAGCGTCCCGTGGTCGGCCGGCTGCCCACCGCCCTCGGGGTAGAACATCGTCTGGTCGAGTACCACGTCGTAGCCGTCACCGCGCTCGAAGACCTCCAGGACGACGGCCTCGAACTCGAAGCGGTGCTGGTCGTCGTAGTAGAGGCGGTCCGTCTCGGGCAACCCCTCGAAGCGTTCGGAGTCGAGCGCGTCGCGGCCATCGTCCTCGTCGCCTGCGCCGCCGCCATGCCGTTGTGCGACCAGTGCGTAGAAGTTGTCGGGAATCTCGACATCGACGCCGTGGTCGCTGGCGACGTCCGCAACGATGTCCGGGTGGACACCGTGGGAATCGTACAGTTCCACGAGTTCCTCCACCGGGATGGGTTCCTCGCGGTCGCGGTACTCCGCTGCCAGGCTCTCGACCTTCCGGGTGCCACGGTCGAGTGTCTCGCGGTACTTCTCGACCTCCGTGCGGACGATGTCGCGGACTGTGTCGCGGTTGCGATAGCCCAACCGCTCTGCCTGCATGTCCACGAGTTCGTCCAGCGGGGCGTCCACGCCGACCGTGTCACAGAGACGCTTTGTCCGCCGGAGGACCATCCGCGCGAGGTACCCGGTCCCCACGTTCGAGGGGACGATTTCGTCGCCGAGCATGTACGCCAGCGTCCGGCAGTGGTCCGCGATGGCGTAGACCGTCTCCAGGGGTTCGAGCAGTTCCCGCAGGCGCTCGACTTCCACACCGAGTTCGGAGGCGATGTCCCCGCGTGCGGCCTCGACGTCTTCGACGTCGTCGATGTCGAGGTTGCCCGCGAGGCGGGCGGCGTCGTGGACGATGGCCGCCTCCTCGTCGGTGTGTTCGATGCCCGCGTTGTCGGTCAGGAAGTCGATCATCTCGGGGTAGATCGCCTCGTAGACCGTGGGCGTCCCCTGTGACATCCAGGTCCACCGCTCCAGCCCGTAGCCCGTGTCCACGATGTAGGTGTCCATCTTGGAGTAACGGTTCCCGTCCTTCATCAGGAAGTCGCCGTCGGGGTCCTGCTCCATGGACATGAAGACCAGCGTCGCAAGCTCCAGCCCCCGGTAGATGACCTCGATGGCCGGTCCGGCGTTCCCGCCGCCGACCCACGGGTCCTCGATGTACGTGATGTCCACGGGGTCGACCCCCATCTCCTGGAGGAGTTCGTCGCAGTAGGCCACGGTCCCGTCTTTCCAGTAGACCTCGCCCTGGTAGGCGTACTGATCCGGCTCGTCGAGGTCCTCGCGGGCGTTGAACGCGTGGTGGGCCATCATCTCG
>CAZUWC010000229.1:0-3987 GCA_964623935.1 uncultured Halobacteriales archaeon | reverse complement strand
GAGCCACGACCGTTCGCCAAACCTGAAGTTTTTACACCCGGTTTTACCGATATGGGGACCAGTAGCGACGAGGAAAGAGAGGATCCGGAGACGACGCGCGTCTCGGAGAAGGGACAGACGACCATCCCGAAAGAACTGCGCGAGGAGATAGGTGTCGAGGCCGGCGACGTGGTGGAGTGGCACCGTACCCCGGAGGGACTCGTGGTCCGAAAACACGTCGACAGCGGTCGAGAGACACTGATCGAAGACGAGGACGAGGAGACGCGGCGGGCAGTCTTCGAGGACCTCGTCGCGCAAAACCGGAGAGAGCGGGAACGCGAGGAGTGGAACGAAGGGGGATGAACCGCTACACCGCAGACACGAACGCATTGCCCGCGTACCTTGTGGACGTGCTGCCGGAGAGGGGTGGCGACGCGTTCTCGCGTGCCGAGCAGGGAACGGCCGCCATCGAGGCGCCCGAGTATAACGGGACGCTCGGCTCGGTTCCTCACGCAGACGGTGTGTCCGGTATCTCCACGATTCCGTCGACGTCGGCTGCCTCGTGGATCGCACGGATGGTTCGCAGGTCGTGGAGTCCCTGACGCCCGTCGGGACCGATTTGCTCGCCGGTCAGTATTCTGTCGGCGAAGTAGTCGAACAGTTCCTCTGTCTCGCGGTGTTCGTCGAATCCAGAGGTGATCTCGGCACGGATCTCACCGCGGGCCACGCGGAGCGTCGCGGTCCCCTGGAAGGCCGGCAGGAGTTCGACCATCCCCTCGGTCCCGACGATCTTCAGTTGCGAGTCGCTCTGTGCGTGCTGGCTGGTCGTGGCCACGAGGGGCACGTCGCCCTCGTAGGTCAGCGTGAACGTGGCGTGTTCGTCGGGGACGTCCGCGAACGCGTCGCCGGCCGAGCGCATCCGTGCGCTGGCGTCGACGGGGGCGCGGTCCAGCAGGTACCGCGCGGTGTTGATCGGGTAGATGCCGATGTCCATCACCGTGGCCCCGTAGCCGGTCAGGTCCGGGTCCAGGCGCCACTGGTCGGTGTCGGGGATGACCGAGAGCAGCGACTGGGTGTTCGAGCCGTAGGCCTGGACCGGGTCGCCGATGAACCCCGACTCGATCAGTTCGCGGGCGCGCCGGACCGCGGGTTCGACCTGCATCCGGTAACCGGTCATCAGGGGGACGCCCGCGGCGTCGGCGGCCTCGATCATCCGCTCGCCGCGCTCGACGGTCGCCTCGATGGGTTTCTCGGTCAGGATTGCCTTGCCGTACTCCGCGGCCGTCTCGGCGTACTCGAGGTGGAGTGCGTTGGGCGTGCCGACGTAGACCGCGTCGTAGGTGTCCGTGGCCGCGCCGTCGTGGAACTCCTCGTAGGTGATGGCGTGGTCGACGCCGTGCTTCGACGCGATACGCTCCGCTTTCTCGCGGGAACCGCTCACCAGCGCCGTCGTCTCGCAGAAGGACGAGCGCTCGATTGCGGGCAGCGCGACGTCCGTCGTCCACCAGCCCAGCCCCACGAGCGCGAACCGGACCGGCCCCGCCTCCGGGTCGGCGGTCCCCCAGTCGCGTTCCGTGTACCCGTCGAACCACTCGGTGAATGTCATGAGGCAGGGTACGGTTACGGGACGTATATGCTCGCCGCACTGGCGACTGGCGGCGGGGTTCGCAACCGTTAGGCGCCTGGGCACGCTGGCGTGCCCATGGACGAACGACCGCTCGGTTCGACGGGCTATCGCGTCACGGAAGTCGGCATGGGCACCTGGAACATCGGCGGCGACTGGGGGGAGGTACCGGCAGAACGGGGACGGGACGCGGTCCGGGCCGCACTGGACGCCGGCGTCGATTTTCTCGACACCGCGGACGTCTACGGCGACGGCCGCAGCGAACGCCTCATCAGCGAGGTGCTGGCCCAGCGCGACGAGAAGCCCGTGGTGGCGACGAAGGCTGGCCGGCGTCTCGACCCCCACGAGGCCGCCCGCTACGACGAGGCGAACCTCCGGCAGTTCGTCGACCGCTCCCGGGAGAACCTCGGCGTCGAGAGCCTCGACCTGTTGCAGTTGCACTGCCCGCCGACTGACGCCTACTACCAGCCCGAGACGTTCGAGGCGCTGGCGACGCTGCACGACGAGGGACGGATCGACCACTACGGCGTCAGCGTCGAGCGCGTCGAGGAGGCGCTGAAAGCCATCGAGTACCCCGGCGTCGAGACGGTCCAGATCATCTTCAACCCCTTCCGGCAGCGCCCCCGCGAGCGGTTCTTCCAGGCAGCACGGACCCGCGACGTCGGGATCATCGTCCGCGTCCCGCTGGCCTCGGGGCTGCTGACGGGTGCGCTCTCGCGGGATACGGAGTTCCCCGAGACCGACCACCGGAACTTCAACCGCGACGGCGAGGCCTTCGACGTCGGGGAGACGTTCGCGGGCGTCCCCTTCGAGGAGGGGCTGGACGCCGTCGAGGCCCTCCGTCCAGCGGTCCCGGAGGGGATGACGATGGCCCAGATGACGTTGCGGTGGATACTGGACCACGACGCCGTCTCGACGGTCATTCCGGGGTCGACCTCGCCCGAGCACATCCGGGAGAACGTCGCCGCCGCGGACCTGCCGCGCCTGCCCGCCGGGACACACGCCGCCATCGGGGACGTCTACGACGAGCACGTCCGCGAGCACGTCCACCATCGCTGGTAGTTGCATGGGGATGTTCTCGACCGCGGTCCGCTATCCGCTGTCGAGCCCCGCCACGCGGGACAGCCTCGCGGCCGGGTCGGCGCTGGTGCTGGCCGCGCTGGTGCTCGTCAGGGTCGGACGGGCGCTCTGGCCGGACGCGCTCGCGCTGCCGGCGTTCGCGCTCGCCGCGGTCCCGGCCGTTCTCTTCGCGGGCCTGGTCGGGCAGATCCTGGATCCGGAGGGCGAGGAGATGCCACGTCTCGGGGTGCGGTCCGTGCCGGTCCGGTCGGGGCTGGCCCTGCTCGTGGCGACTGGCGTCTACCTCGTCGGGCCGGTCGCCGTCTTGCTGGTCACGGTCGTCGGCCTCCAGGGGGCCGTCGGCGAGGGCATCGGCGGGGCCGCCGTCGCTGTGGCCGGCACCAGCGCGATGGTCCTGGCCCTCGGGATGGCCTACGCGCTCCCGGCCGCACTCGCTGCGACCACCAGCGATGGCCTCCGGGCGGGCCTGGCGGTGCGCTCGCTGCCCGGCCTGCGGAGCGGCGCGTACTTCGCGGCCTGGGCCGGGGCGTCGGTGCTGGCACTCCTGGGCTGGGCCGGCCTCGGGGCCGGCGGCAGCGGCACCGCACTGGCCGCGGTCGGGGCCGTCTGGTTCGCGTACGCACACCTCGCGGCCGCACGTCTGGTGCGCGAGGGTGTGGCACGTGCGACGGGACGGACCGGCGGGTAGCCGAACGCGGTGAGGGTGGCGAAAGTGAAGGGCCGCAGTGACGGTCAGTCCTGCCCGACCTGAGCGAGTTCCTCGTTCTCGACCGTCCGGTTGTGCAGCGCCTCGCCGGTCGCCCGGTCGAAGACGTGGATGGCATCCTCGGGGATGTGTGCGACCGCCCGCTGGCCACCCGACACCTGGCGGAGGCCGCCGGTGGTCGCGACGAGCGTCTCCGTCCCCGCCGGGTCGTCCCCGAAGAGCAGGTAGACGGTGTTCTCGTTGCCCATCGGCTCGACGACGTCGACGGTCATCTCGAAGTCGTGTGGCCCGGTCGCCGCGCCGGTCAGTTCGATAGCTTCGGGCCGGATGCCGAGCACGAGGTCATCTGTGCCGCGGATGTCCGCCGCCACGTCCTCGGAGACGGGGTACTCGAAGGCGTCGCCGACGAGCCTCCCGTCGCGGTGGGTCACCTCGAAGAAGTTCATCGACGGTTCGCCGAGAAAGCCCGCGACGAACCGGTTTGCCGGCTGGTGGTAGCACTCCAGGGGCGTCGCAATCTGCTGGAGGCGCCCGCCGTCGAGGATGGCGATGCGGTCGCCCATCGTCATCGCCTCGGTCTGGTCGTGGGTGACGTACA
>CAZUWC010000228.1:0-3992 GCA_964623935.1 uncultured Halobacteriales archaeon | reverse complement strand
GGCACATGTACCAGCCGATGCACTTCCCCGAGGGGTCGGTCGGCTACACCTCGACCCACGACACGAACACGGTGGTGGGCTACTACCGGGACCTGTCCGACCGCCAGCGGGAGTGTCTCCACCACAACCTCGGCACCGACGGCACCGACATCAACTGGGAGTTCGTCGAGGCAGTCTACAACTCCGAGGCTGTCGCCGCGCTGACGACGGTCCAGGACCTGCTGGGCCTGGGCAGCGAGGCACGGTTCAACGTCCCGGGCACGGCGACCGGGAACTGGCGGTGGCGCGTGACCGGGGAGGGACTCGACCCCGAGATCGCGGACCGACTCGCGCGGGTCACCGACCGGACCATCAGGTAGACGGGCCCGGCCGTCAGGCAGACAGGCCTGACCCTCGTGTCGACGGGGCTGTCGTGGGTCCGGACCCCGCAGTCGCTACGCCTATGAATCTCGGGCCCTGAGTAGAGCGGTATGACAGCCACCGACGTCTCGCGGACGCAGGCGTGGGTGATGGCGGCGCGGCCCCAGACGCTGCCGGCGGGCGCGTCGCCGGTCGTCATCGGGACGGCGCTCGCGGTTGCCGACGGCGTCTTCGCACCCCTGCCGGCACTGGCGGCGCTCGTGGGGGCCCTGCTCATCCAGGTCGGGACCAACTTCGCCAACGACTACTACGACGCGGTCAAGGGCGCCGACACCGCCGAGCGGGAGGGCTTCACGCGGGTCACGGCGGGCGGGCTCATCGAACCCCGGAAGGTCAAGTACGCCATGGCCGGCACCTACGCGCTCTCGGTCGCCGTCGGACTCTACCTCGTCGCGGTCGGGGGCGTCCCCATCCTCGTGGTGGGCCTCTCGAGCATCGTCGCCGGCGTCCTCTACACCGGCGGCCCGTACCCCTACGGCTACTACGGGCTGGGCGATCTCTTCGTGTTCGTCTACTTCGGCGTCGTCGCGGTGACCGGGACCTACTACGTGCAGGCGGCCACCGCCGTCGCGGGGGTGCCGGTCGGGATTCCGCCGGGGACCCTGCCGGGCCACGTTGTCGTCGCGAGCCTCGCAGCCGCGGGACTCACGACAGCCATCCTCGTGGTGAACAACATCCGCGACATCGAGTCCGACCGCGCGGCGGGCAAGCGCACGCTCGCGGTGCTGGTCGGCTACCGGTGGAGCCGCGTGGAGTTCCTGGTGCTGCTCGCGCTGGCGTACCTCGTCCCGGTCGTCCTGATCGTCGCCCACACGTACCCGCTGGCGACGCTGCTCCCGCTGGCGTCGCTCCCGCTGGCCGGTTCGGTCGCGCGGACGGTGCTCTCCCGGACCGACGGCGAGGCGCTCAACCCGGCCCTGGAGCGGACCGGCCAGCTCCTCGCTGTGTACTCGGCGCTGTTCGCGGCCGGCCTCCTCGTGGGGGTGGCGTGAATGCTGGACATCGAACCCTTCACTGTCCGCCTCTCGCGGCCACTGGAGACGGCCGACGGGTCAATCCGCGAGCGGCGCGGGTTCCTCGTGTTCGTCGAGGACGGCGACACGCCGGGGGTCGGCGAAGCGACGCCGCTGCCCGGCTGGACCGAACCCTACGAGGCGTGTCGGGAGGCACTCGGGCGGGCCGCCAGAATCGCCGAGGAACTGGACTGGGGCGTGGCGCTGGCGAGGACCGACGCGCCGGCGGCACGGCACGCCCTCTCGCTCGCGCTCGCGGAGGCTCGGGCACGGGCCGCGGGCGACCCGCTGTACCGGTACCTCGACAGCGACACAGTCGTCCGCTCGGTACCCGTCAACGCCACCCTGGGTGACGACGACCCCGCGGCCACCGCGGAGGCCGCCGAACGGGCCGCGCTGGAGGGCTTCGACTGCCTGAAGGTGAAGGTGGGTGCGCGGTCGGTCGAGGCGGACGTCGACCGACTACGTGCGGTCCGCGAGCGCGTGGGTCCGTCGGTGGAACTCCGGGCCGACGCAAACGGCGCCTGGTCCCGCGAGGGGGCAGAAACCGCCGTCGACGCGCTCGCCGACCTCGACGTCTCGTACGTCGAACAACCCCTCCCCGCGTCGGACCTCGCGGGCCACCGCGCGCTCCGGGAGGGCCCCGTGGACGTCGCCCTCGACGAGTCGCTCAGGGAGTACGACGTCGGGGAGATCATCGACGCGGACGCGGCCGACGTCGTGGTCCTGAAACCGATGGTGCTGGGCGGTCCCGACCGGGCACACGCGGCGGCCATGCAGGCCGGCGAGGCGGGCGTCGACCCGGTCCTCTCGACGACGGTCGACGCGGTTGTCGGCCGGACGGGCGCGGTCCACGTCGCGGCCTCGCTGCCAGATGTGCGGGCCTGCGGGCTGGCGACCGGGTCGATGCTGGCGACGGACCTCTCGGCGGACCCCGCACCGGTCGTCGACGGGGCCATCGAGGTGCCACAGGAACTCGGACTGGGCCTCCCGGAGCGGCCCGCGCGATGACCCGCGACCGTTCTGACTGGCCGACGCGGGACCTCCTCGCCCACCGGACGGCCGCCACGCCCGACCGGACGGCACTCGTCGACGTCGCGAGCGGCCGCGAGTGGAGCTACCGGGGGTTCGAGGCGGCCGTCGACGGCACCGCCGCCGCCCTGGTCGATTCCCTACCCGAGGAGGCGACGGAGGGCAAGCGTCCGCTGGTCGCGCTGGTGGCGTCGACGCGGGTCGCGACCGTGGCGGCCGTCGACGCTGGCTTCCGTGCTGGAGCACGAATCGCCCCGCTGAACGCCCGGCTCTCGGGGCGCGAACTCCGGGGGCGGGTCTCGCGCGTCGACCCGGACCTGCTGGTCTGCGAGCGCGACACCGGGGACGCGGCCCGTGCCGTGGCGGAGTGTCCGGTCCTGTCGCTGGACACGCCGGACGCGCCCGACGTGGGTCGACTCCCCACGGTCGAGGCCGAGAGCGACCCCACCGTCGAGCCGGCACGCTGGGACCGCGAGGAGACCGCCCTGCTGTTGTTCACCTCGGGGACGACCGGCCAACCGAAGTGCGTGCGGCTGACCCCGGGGAACCTGGTTGCGAGCGCGAGTGGCTCGGCCTTTCGCCTGGGCGTCGCGCCGGGCGACCGGTGGCTGGACTGTCTGCCCATCTACCACATGGGCGGGTTCGCGCCCCTCGTTCGGTGTCCGCTGTACGGGACGACGCTGCTCGTCCAGCGGGGCTTCGACGCGGGGCGGACGGCCGACGCGATGGCCGACCACGAAGCGACCGGGGTCTCGCTCGTCCCGACACAACTGCGGAGACTCCTCGAAGACGGCTGGCGCCCGCCGGCGTCGCTGGAGACGGTGTTGCTCGGCGGTGCGCCGGCCGGCGCGGACCTCGTCGAGCGGGCGCTCGAGGCGGGCGTACCCGTCTACCCCACCTACGGGCTGACGGAAGCGGCCTCGCAGGTGGCGACGGCGACGCCCGACATCGCCCGCGAACACCCGGAATCGGTCGGCCACCCGCTCGTTGTCACCGAGGTCACGGTCGTCGACGACGGGGTTCCCGTCGAGACGGGCGGGACGGGCGAACTCGTCGTCGACGGGCCGACGGTCACGCCGGGGTACCTCGACGATGGCCGGACCGCCGAGGCCTTCGGCGAGTACGGCCTGCACACCGGGGACATCGGGTACTGTGACGCCGACGGGCGGCTGTGGGTACTCGGGCGGACCGACGACACCATCGTCACCGGCGGCGAGAACGTCCACCCCGCCGAGGTGGAGCCGGTACTCACCGGGCACCCGGACGTGACCGACGCGGCAGTGGTCGGGGTGCCCGACGAGGAGTGGGGCGAGCGCGTGGGTGCGGTGGTGGTCGCCGCGGACGACCTGACGCCCGACGACCTCCGCGGGTTCGCGCGCGAACGACTGGCCGGCTACAAGGTTCCGCGGGCCATCAACGTAGCAACGGAACTGCCCCGGACCCCCTCGGGGACCGTCGACCGTGACTCCGTGCAGGATATGCTCGATGATCGGGGGACGTAACGTTTGATGTTCATACTGCCGGCTA
>CAZUWC010000227.1:0-4005 GCA_964623935.1 uncultured Halobacteriales archaeon | reverse complement strand
TGATGTCCGAGAACCTCGGGATGTTCAAGGCACAGTTCCGGCCGATGGTCTGGATAATGCTGCTGACCATCCCCGTGTTCCTCTGGCTGTACTGGATGGTGCTGGACGTCGGCATCACCGCCAGCAGTCCGGTGATGGTGCTGCCACTCGTCGGGGAGGTCGATACCTGGCGGACCGCGGTCGTCGGCCCGGTCCAGGTCTGGCTGGTCTGGTACTTCCTCTGCTCGATGGGGTTCAACCAGATTCTCCGGAAGGCACTGAACGTCCAGACCGGGATGAGCGGCTAGACTCGCAACCTCTTTGGGGCCGACCCGCCCACGTTCGGTATGCTGATCACCGTCTCGGGACCCGCCGGTAGCGGCAAGAGCACGCTCGCCGCCGACCTCGCCGCCCGGTTGGGGTACGAGCACGTCTCCGGGGGTGACATCTTCCGCGAGATTGCCGCCGAACGCGACCTGACGCCGCTGGAACTCAACAGGCTCGCCGAGGAGGACGACCGGATCGACCGCGATCTGGACCGGCGGTTGCGCTCGACGGCCCGCGAGGGCGAGAACGTCGTCCTCGAGTCGCGACTCGCGGGATGGATGGCCGGCGACTACGCCGACATCCGCGTGTGGCTGGACGCCCCGCTCGACGTCCGGGCGGCGCGGATCGCCGGCCGCGAGGACAAGTCCGCCGACCAGGCCCGCGAGGAGACGCGCGCACGCGCCGAGAGCGAGGCGACCCGCTACCGGGAGTACTACGGCGTCGACATCGAGGACCTGCACATCTACGATCTCGTGGTGAACACGGCCCGCTGGGGGCCCGAGGGCGTCGTCGACATCGTCCAGGATGCCGTCGAGAGCTACGATTCCGGGGCCGACGAGGGCAAGACGCCCGTGACCGGCGTCGACTACGACTTCGGATGACGCTGCGCGGCCCGCCCGAGGAGCGTTCGCCCGCCGCGCTCCTCTCCTTTGGCGTCCTCAACCTCGACAAGCCGCCGGGTCCCTCGGCCCACCAGGTGGCAGGCTGGGTCCGGGACGCCGCTTCCGACGCACTCGCCGACGCCGCCGACCTGGACGCCGACGGCCCCGCGGTCGACCGGGTGGCACACGGCGGGACCCTCGACCCGAAGGTGACCGGGTCCTTGCCGATGTTGCTCGGCGACGCGGCCCGGTGTGCCCGGGTCTTCGACGAGGCCGAAAAGGAGTACGTCGCCGTCCTCGAACTCCAGAAACCGGCCCCCGCCGACTTCGCGGCCACCCTCTCCGAGTTCGAGGGGCCGGTCTACCAGAAACCCCCGCGCAAGAGTGCCGTCAAGCGCGAAATCCGTGTCCGGGAGATTCACGCCCTCGACGTCCTCGAACGGGCCGACCGGCAGGCCCTGCTCCGGGTGCAGTGTGCGGCCGGCACCTACGTGCGGAAACTGTGTCACGACCTCGGGCTGGCCCTGGGGACGGGCGCGCACATGGGCGACCTGCGCCGGACGGCGACCGGCACCTTCGACGACGCCGGGCTGTCCACAATGGAGGAGTTCGTGGACGCGCTGGCCTTCTGGACGGAGGGCGACCCGGCGCCGCTCCGAGATGTCGTCCAGCCCGCCGAGCGCGCCCTCTCGGGCCTCCCTCGGGTCACGATCGCCGAGAGCGCGGCACGCCAGGTGGCGGAGGGCGCACCCGTCTATGCGCCGGGGGTGCTGGAGGTCGGCCCGGCCGAGCGTGCGGGCCTGACAGGTGACCCTGCGCCCGCGCCGGCCGGCGATGGCGAGTTCCTGGCCTGTTTCACCCCCGACGGCGCCGCGGTCTGTCTGGGTCGGTGTGTGGGTGACCCGGACGCCGACGACGGCGTGGTCGTGGACCTCGAACGGGTGCTGGTCTGAAACGAGCGGGTCTGAAACGAGCGGCGAAAAGGTTAACGTGGCGATGGGGCAACAGCGAGGCATGCCCGACGACGCCGACGACACGTCGAGCCGTCGTGTCTCGCGGCGGACGTTCCTCGCGGCCGGCGGAGTCGCCATCGCCGGCGCGAGTGCCGGCTGTCTGACCATCGCGCCCCAGTCCCCGCCCGAGCGTATCGACGAGCAAACGACCGGGAGCCAGGCCCTCCCGGAACGGCCGGACACCATCTTCCGGGCCGACGTCGAACGGACGGGCTACTGGCCCGGGAAGTCGGTCCCCGAGGCCGTCGAACTGGCGTGGTCGATCCCCGGCATCAACACGGGCGACCACACCGCCGCCAAGTCCTCGCCGCTGTACTACGACGGCGCGGTCATCGCCCCGGGCGACACCGGGACGGTCCACTCTTTCACCCCCGACGGGGAGCGCAACTGGTCGGCCTCCCTCTTCCCGTCCACGCGGGGCACCCACTCGACGCCGGCCATCGTCGAGGAGTACGTCTTCACCGCGGGCTACGACGGGGCCGTCTACGCCTTCCACGCCGAGACGGGCGACACCATCTGGCGTACGGAAGTCTCGGACGCAATCGGCTCCAGCCCCGTCTACTACGACGGCCTCGTCTACGTCGCCACGGAGTTCTACACGCCCAGCGGCGGGATGGTCGCGCTGGACGCCGCCACGGGTGCGATCCGCTGGGAGGACACCCGCGTGACCAACCACGCCCACTCCCAGACCGGCCTCGATCCGGCGGCGGGCGTCTTCGCTGCCGGGAGCAACGACGGCTCGCTGTACGTCTGGGACCTGCCGACCCGGGACTTTCGCGGCACCTTCGAGACCGGCGGCGCCATCAAGGGCCCCGTCTGCATGTACGACGGGCTGGCCGTCTTCGGTTCCTGGGACGACAACGTCTACGCCGTGGACACGGCGACGCTGGAGGAGGTCTGGCGCTACGAGGCCGGCGGGAAGGTGATGGCCGGTGCCGCCCGGCACCCCGAGACCGGCCTGCTGGTCGTCGGGAGCCACGACGGGCACCTCCACGCGCTGGACGCGGCCACGGGCGAGCGCGAGTGGCGCTTCGACACCGGCGGGCTGGTCGTCGGCTCGCCGAACGTGGTCGGGGACACCGTCCTCTCGGGGTCGTACTCGACAGACCTCTCCGCGGTCGATGTCCGTACTGGCGACCGGCGCTGGGTCTTCTCCGAACCGGCGGGGTGGGTGACCGGGACGCCCGCGGTCCACGACGGCGCCGTCTACGTGACCGAGCGCGCGACCGACGAGACGTCGGGCCACCTCTACAAACTGGTCGCCGCCTAATCGAAGGGCTTAATCCCGGCAGGGTCCTCCCGCTCGAATGCGGGACCGTAGGGTAGCGGTATCCTCGGCGCATGGGGTGCGTCGGACCTGAGTTCGAATCTCGGCGGTCCCACTTTTCACACCCGAGCGAACTCGTGAGCGACGGGTGTGAAAATGGGAGCACGAGGACGAGCAACGCGAGTCCTCGGCGGTCCCACTGCATTTTGCGGCGAGCACCACCGCGAGCCGTAAATCCGTGACGAGCGCCGAGATTCGAGGGGCCACTATACCGGTGGACGTAACGTCTGATACTTCTCAGCCCTTCACCGTCCCGGGCTGAATGTATCATTGCTTACGTCCACCGGTATAAACACCATCACAACAGCGAAGTGTCGTGACCAGCACTGCTGAGTCATGGATGGGCAACCTCCATGGTATGATCGCCGTGCCTTGATCCAAGCGATTGGTGCAACTCTGCTCGTTGGACTCGCAGGCTGTGGGTCCCCCGACGAAGACGAAGGCGAAGAGCAAAGTGGTGGCGAAGAAGAGGGGGACGATGAAGAGGGCGAAGGTGGAGGGTACAGCAGCGAAATTACCGATAGAGATTCTGACTCTCAGCGAGATTCTCTGGGCTGAGTTACCAGTTCACTGACAAGACTCGGGGCTTGACCCCGAGGTTGTTGACAGGTGTACGATGCTGTGGAAGACGACAGACACGAGACGGCCGCGCCACACTGTCGGATCGAATATCTTCACGTAGTTATACGCGGCAGTATTAATCGAGTGAATCACTCCGCGATCTCGACGGTCGTGCCCTCGGCCCGACAGGTCTCGA
>CAZUWC010000226.1:0-4016 GCA_964623935.1 uncultured Halobacteriales archaeon | reverse complement strand
TGTCCATGTCCCGCACGACGGGGAAGGAAATCTCGCCCTCGTAGTCCTCGAAGAAGTCGACGGGTCCGACGCTGATGAGCTGGTGGACAGCCGGCTTGAGCGGGATGTCCGTGCCGGCCATCTGCGCGATCTTCGGGCTCCACAGCCCGGCGGCGATGGCGACCTCGTTCGCCTCGACGGTGCCGCGGTCTGTCTCGACGGCCTGGATCTCGCCCTGCTCGACATGGAGGTCGAGCACCTCGGTGTTGGGCGAGGTCTCCAGGTCGTCGCCTGCTCGCTCCCGCATCACGTCGCCCGCCCGTAACGGGTCACACGTGCCCGCGCCCTCGCTCAGGAAGCCACCGCGGATGATCTCCTCGTTGATGTAGGGGACCCGTTCCTTGACCTCCTCGGGGGTGAGGAGTTCGCCGGACTCGCCCCACGATTTCGCGGACTGCATGCGGCGGTCCAGCTCCGCCATGCGCTCTTTCGTGCGGGCGACCTCGATGCCCTCGCTGTTCTCGAACGTGTCCATCTCCTTGTACTGCTCGATGCTCCGGCGGGTCAGGTGGGTCATCTCCTTGGAGTGCTCGACGGGCATCAGGAAGTTCGACGCGTGCCCGGTCGAGCCGCCAGGGTCCGGCAGCGGTCCCTTGTCGATCAGGAGGATGTCGTCGCGACCCATCTCCGAGAGATGGTACGCGAGACTGTTCCCGACGATACCGGCACCGATAATGACCGTATCCGCACTCGACGGAAAGTCGCTCGTGCTCATCTGTTACTCTCCTTTCGGATGTCGAGGATAGCGTCACGATAAATCGTCCGGTTCGTGTGCCTCATCCCCCCGAAACAGCCGTCCATCCCACAACATATACGATATCTGTCAAGTTGTGAAGTAACCCGGCAGTCTGTCACCGACTGTCGCACGTCAGCGGCTGTCGAGCGTGGCGCGCGCCGTCCGGACGGCCGCGGCGTTTGGTGCGACGTCGTGGACGCGCACGAGGTCGGCGCCGCGTTCGGCCGCCAGCGCGGTCGCCGCGACGGTCGGGGCCGCGCGGTCCTCCCCGGCGACCTCGGCGAACATCGACTTGTTCGAGTGCCCGACCATCACGGGCGCACCCAGCGCGCGGAACTCCCGGAGCCGTTCCAGCAACTCGAAGCTCTCGACCGCCCGTTTCCCGAAGCCCAGGCCGGGGTCGACGATCACCTGCGAGCGGTCGATGCCGGCACGCTCGGCCAGCAGGAGTCGCTCGTTCAGCGCCGCCAGGATGTGGTCGACGACGTCGTCGTACCGGTAGCCCCGCTCGGGGTCGACGGGCGCGGCGAGGCTGTGCATCACCACCGCCGGCACGCCGCGGTCGGCCACCAGGCGGCGCATCTTCGCGTCGGCCAGCCCCGTCACGTCGTTGATCATGTCCGCGCCCGCGTCGAGGGCGGCCGCCGCCACCTCGGGCTTGCGGGTGTCGACCGACACCACCGCGTCCAAGTCAGCCAGGCGCTCGACGACCGGCAGGACGCGCTCGCGCTCGACGTCGGTCGGGACGGGGTCCGCGCCCGGGCGCGTCGACTCGCCGCCCACGTCCACCACGTCCGCGCCCTCGGCGACCAGCTGCTCGGCCCGCGCGAGGGCGTCCTCGAGCGCCTCGTACTCGCCGCCGTCGTGAAAGGAGTCGGGCGTCACGTTCAGAATGCCCATGATCGCCGTGCCCTGCTCCCAGGGGTACACCCTGGCATCGGCCGGCGTCCCGCTGGTGCCGGCGGCGGCGTCACCGGCACCCGGCGGGGTTCCGACGCGTGGCCCCTCGCGCTCGACGCGGTCCTCGAAGGGGAGGGTCCGGGCCAGCTGGCGGGCGAGGTGTCGGCCCTCGCCCTCGGCATCCCGGAGCCGCTCGACGAGGTTCCCGTACTGGGCCAGCGTCCCCGTCAGCACCACGTCGACGTGCTGGTCGGCGGCGGTGATCGCCGAGACGACACACCGCGCGCCGACGCCGAAGGCGGCTTCCCGCAACTCCGCGGCCATCGGCCGCCGGACGTGAAACCGGACGGTCCGGTGGACGCCGCTCTCGGCGTGTCTGTCGCGCTTCTCGGCGGGCACGTTCGCCTCGGCCATCAGCGACCGGACCGCACCCGGTGTCGGCGTTCGGACCGCCCGCGGGGTTCGCGTCCAGTGGTCGCGGGCCTCGCCGACGGTGTACAGCGACCCCGCCACGAGGACACAGTCGTCCGCGCCGGCGTCATCGAGCGCGGCGTCGAGCGCGCCCAGCACCGCGTCGAACTGCCCGACGTCGGCGTCGGTCTCGTCCGCGAAGACAGCGGCGAGCGTGTCGGTGTCCTGGGCGCGGTCGACGTCAGGCGCCGCGAGGGAGACGCCGTCGGCGTCGGGCAGCGCACGCACCATCTCGCGGTGGTCCTTGTCGCGCATCGCGCCGAAGACCAGCCGCAACCGGTCGTAGTCGTACCGGTCGACCAGCGAGGCCAGGGTCGCACACGCCGCGGGGTTGTGCGCGCCGTCCAGCACGACCAGCGGCGACCGCCCGACGATCTCGAACCGGCCCGGCCAGGTGGCGTTCCGGACCCCGGCCGCGATCTCGCTTTCGGTGACGTCGGCGACCTGGCGAGCGAGCGCGGCCGCGACGCCCGCGTTGACCGCCTGGTGGCCCCCGAGCATCGACGTCTCGGTCTCGACGTCCCAGCCCGGGCCCGACAGCGTGACCGTGGACTCGGTCGCCGAGAGCATCTCCGTCTCGGTGGCCTGCACGTCGACATCGCGGGCGGGGTCACCGTCGATGCCGCCCGGCCCCGGGCCGACGGTCACGACGTCGGTCTCCTCGCGGATGGCAGCGAGCGCGTCCCCGGTGGCGGCGGTCACCAGCGGGCGCCCGTCGGGCGCGACGTGGACCTTGTCGCGGGCGATCTCGGCGACGGTGTCGCCCAAGAGGTCGGTGTGTTCGAGGCTGACCGTCGTGACCGCGGCAGCCACGGGATCGACGACGCTCGTGGCGTCGTACCGGCCGCCGATGCCGACCTCCAGGACCGCGACGTCGACGTCCTCGCGGTCGAAGTGCCACAGCGCCATCGCGGTGGCCACCTCGAAGAAGGTGGGTGCCGACCCCTCGACGGACCGGTCGACGACGAACGGCCAGGCCGCCTCGACGAACGCGACGACCCGGTGTTTCGGGATCGGTCGTCCACAGACGCGTACGCGCTCGCGGACATCGTTGAGGTCCGGCGAGGTGTACAGGCCGACGTCGAGGCCGGCCTCCGTCAGCACCTGTTCGAGGACACGGGCGGTGCTGCCCTTGCCGTTCGAGCCCGCCACCTGGACCGCCGCGAGGTCGGTGTGCGCGACGTCGAGAAACTCCAGCAGCGAGGCCGTCGTCTCGGTGCCCAGCTTGGGCCTGACACGCCGCAGCCCCTCCAGCGTGTTGACCGCCTCGTGGTATTCCATACCCTCCATCCCGGGCGGAGGTATTTGAAAACCCGCGTGACCGGCTCGCGGGCACTGCTCCGAATTACAACCGACCAGTTCGGTGATACGAATAGCCGGGAGAGCCCACACCGGGGGGTTCTGAAACCCTTATGAGGGGACTGACACTACCGGGCCGCGTGAGCGAGCACACCGGGACGACCGACCTGCCGCCCCTCGAGCGCCTCGACGGGGAGGGCCTGGAAGCCATCCACGAGGCGTCGATGCACATCGTCGAGACGCTGGGCATCCAGCTCGACCACGAGCGCGCACGCGCCGTCTTCCGTGCCTGCGGCGCCGAGGTCGGCGACGACGACGTCGTGAAGGTCCCCCGGGACGTCATCGAGGAGAGCCTCGCGGCGGCACCCACCGAGTTCGTCCTCCACGGGCGCAACCCCGAGCGGAACGTGACGGTCGGCGGCGAGGGGCCACCGGTGCGCGCGCCGGGCTATGGCCCCCCCTACGTCTACACGCTCGGGGAGGGGCGGCGCCGGTCCCGGCTGTCGGACTACGAGACGCTGACCAAACTCGCCCACGTCGAGGACGTCATCAACTGCACGGGCTACAGCGT
>CAZUWC010000225.1:0-4048 GCA_964623935.1 uncultured Halobacteriales archaeon | reverse complement strand
CAGCCCGGCGCCAAGAAGGGCTGAGAAGTATCAAACGTTACGTCCACCGGTATAGCACTGCC
Source organism: uncultured Halobacteriales archaeon (assembly GCA_964623935.1). GTDB lineage: Archaea > Halobacteriota > Halobacteria > Halobacteriales > Haloarculaceae > SW-9-67-25. The sequence continues at coordinate 3,986 of CAZUWC010000225.1, read as the reverse complement.
TGTCGACCGTGCGGTCAATCAAATAACGACGGACAGCGACCACTACGAGCTATCCCCGAACGAACGTTTAAACAGCGGGACGCCCCACGGCCGGATAATGGACGTCGCGGACATCCCGGGCGTGCCCGCGTGGCTGCCCGACCACCTGCGCGAGGGGGGCATCGAGGAACTGTACCCGCCCCAGGCCGAGGCCGTCGAGCGCGGCGTCACCGAGGGCGAGAGCCTCGTCGCCAGCGTCCCCACGGCCAGCGGCAAGACCCTCGTGGCCGCGATGGCGATGCTCGCGAGCGTCGACCGCGGCGGGACGGCCCTCTACATCGTCCCGCTTCGGGCGCTCGCAAGCGAGAAGCGCGCCGAGTTCGAGGAGTACGAGGCCCACGGCGTCGACGTGGGCGTCTCGACGGGCAACTACGAGTCCGAGGGCGGGTGGCTCGCGGACAAGGACATCATCGTGGCCACCAGCGAGAAGGTCGACTCGCTAGTGCGCAACGACGCCGCCTGGCTCGACGACCTGACCTGCGTGGTGGCCGACGAGGTCCACCTCGTCGACGACGCCGAACGGGGGCCCACCCTCGAAGTCACGCTGGCCAAGTTGCGCTCGCTCAACCCAGGACTGCAGACGGTGGCGCTCTCGGCGACCATCGGCAACGCCGTCGAACTCGCGGAATGGCTCGACGCCGGCCTCGTGGACTCGACCTGGCGGCCCATCGACCTGAAGAAGGGCGTCCACTACGGCGACGCCCTCCACCTGGAGGACGGCAGCCAGACGCGCGTGCCCGTCCGGAACAGCGGCGACCAGACCGCCGCCATCGTCCGCGACACGCTCGAGGACGACGGGTCGTCGCTCGTGTTCGTCAACTCCCGGCGCAACGCCGAGGCCGCCGCCCGGCGGCTGGCCGCGACGACCGGCGACTTCCTGACGCCGACAGAGCGAGAGGAACTCGCCGACGTGGCCAGGGAGATTCGCGACGTCAGCGACACCGACACCAGCGACGACCTCGCCGACGCCGTCGAGAGTGGCGCGGCCTTCCACCACGCCGGGCTCGCCCCCGAGCACCGCTCGCTCGTCGAGGACGCCTTCCGAGACCGCCTGCTGAAGGCTATCTGTGCGACGCCCACGCTGGCGGCGGGCGTGAACACCCCCAGCCGGCGGGTCGTCGTCCGCGACTGGCGCCGTTACGACGGGAACGTGGGGGGCATGCAGCCTCTCTCAGTGCTGGAGGTCCACCAGATGATGGGGCGTGCGGGCCGACCCGGACTCGACCCCTACGGGGAGGCGCTGCTGGTCGCCTCGACCCACGACGAACTCGACGAACTGTTCGAGCGCTACGTCTGGGCCGACCCCGAGCCCGTCCAGTCGAAACTGGCCGCCGAGCCCGCACTGCGGACCCACATCCTCGCGACTGTCGCCTCCGGGTTCGCCCGCTCGCGGTCGGGACTGCTGGACTTCCTGGAGGGGACCCTCTATGCGACCCAGACCGCCGAACGCGGCCGCTTGGAGACGGTCACCGACGACGTCATCGAGTATCTGGTCCGCAACGACTTCCTCGAACGGGAGTCCGACGACGAACTCTCGGCGACGACCCTCGGCCACACCGTCTCGCGGCTCTACCTCGACCCGATGAGCGCCGCCGAGATTCTCGACGGACTCCGGGACGCCGCCGACAACGAGGCGGTGAGCGCGCTGGGTCTCTACCACCTCGTCGCGCGCACCCCGGACATGTACGAACTGTACCTCCGGTCGGGCGACCGCGAGGAGTACACGATGGAAGCCTACGAGCGCGAGACCGAACTGCTCGGGGCCGCCCCCTCGGAGTTCGAGGAGCGGTTCGAGGACTGGCTGTCCGCGCTCAAGACCGCCCGCCTGCTGGAGGACTGGGCCAGCGAACGCGACGAGGACGAGATCACCGACGAGTACGGCGTCGGGCCGGGCGACATCCGCGGGAAGGTCGACACCGCCGAGTGGTTGCTGGGCGCCGCCGAGTCGCTGGCCTCGGAACTGGGGCTGGGCGTCGGGCCGGCAGTCCGCGAGGCCCGGACCCGAGTCGAGCACGGTGTCCGTGCCGAGTTGGTCGAGCTCGCCGGCGTCCGCGGGGTGGGCCGCAAGCGCGCCCGCCGGCTGTTCGACGCGGGGATCGAGACCCGCGCTGACCTGCGCGAGGCCGAGAAGTCGGTCGTCCTCGCCGCCCTCCGGGGCCGCCGCAAGACCGCCGAGACGGTCCTGGAGAACGCCGGCCACCGCGCCCCCTCCATGGACGACGTCGAACCGGCGCCAGACGTCGGTCCCGCCGAGGACGTCGCCGCCGACGGCGAGGGCGAGGAGCCGGACACGGCCGAGGACCAGTCGAACCTGGGGGATTTCTGATGCGCGTCGTCGAGGGAGTCGCCGACGTCGAGGACGTCGAGGCGTTCGTCGCGCGCCTGGACGAGATCGGCACGGAGCACGGCGCGACGGTCCAGGCCTTCGACGCCCGCTACGTCGTCGACCGCGCACACCTCGAACGGGCGGTGGAACTCGCGGACAGGGCCATCGACCGCGACGGGGCCATCGCGCGCGACCGCGGCGTCGAGATACTCCTGTACGCGGCCGGCCGCCGGCAGATCGACCGCTCCCTGGCGATGGGCGTCTCGGCCGGCGAGTGTCCCCTCGTCGTGGTCGTCGACGGTGGCGACGAATCCGCGGCAGTCGAGGCGGTCGGTAACCTGCTCGACCCCGCCGAGACGCTCGGCAACTACGACCGCGGGCGCGTGCTGGACTTTTTCGACATCGGGGAGCGCGAACTCTCGGCGACGACCGGGACGCTCGCGGACCTCGTCCGGGAACGGGTCGCCCTGCTGGTCGTCGAGCGGTAGCGGTGCCCGGTGGGCTTCCCTCACCAGCCGCGTCACACATAGCGGCATAAACGGCCGAAACCCGACCACAAACAGCGGAGGCAATCGTTGGCACGGATGTATGAGTGACGCAGAACACCCATCAGACGCCGAACCGCACGAGCACCACGACCACGCCCACGACGTGGAGGGGCCGGGCTACGCGACCCCGCAGGCGGCCATCGAGGAGGCCGACCGCGAGAAGACGGCCTACGTGATGGGCCTGCACGTCGGCCAGGACGTCGACGCGCCGGACTTCCTGGCGGTCGTCGACGTCGACCCCGACTCCGACACGTACAGCGAGGTGGTCGACCGGGTCCAGATGCCCAACAAGGGCGACGAACTCCACCACTTCGGGTGGAACGCCTGTTCGTCGTCGTGTCACATCGGCGGCCTCGAACGGCGCCACCTCGTCATCCCGGGCCAGCGGTCCTCGCGGATCCACATCGTCGACACCAAGGACCGCCGGGACCCCGAAATCACGGAGGTCATCGAACCCGAGGAGGTCTACGAGCAGGACCTCTCGGCGCCCCACACCGTCCACTGCATCCCCGACGGCGAGATCCTCATCTCGATGCTGGGCGACGCCGACGGCGAACTCCCCGGTGGCTTCCTCGAGTTGAACGACGACTTCGAGATCGAGGGCCGGTGGGACCCGCCGGGCGAGATCGACATGAACTACGACTTCTGGTACCAGCCCCGGCACAACGTGATGGTCTCGACGGAGTGGGCCGCCCCACAGACCTACTACCCCGGGTTCGACCTGGAGGACGTCGAGGCGGGCAAGTACGGCCGGTCGCTGCACTTCTGGGACTGGGAGGAGGGGACCGTCGAGCAGAGCATCGACCTCGGCGAGGAGGGGATGATTCCCCTGGAGGTGCGCTTCCAGCACACACCCGAGGGCACGCACGGCTTCGTCGGCGCCGCCCTCTCCTCGAACATCTTCCACTTCTGGGAGGGCGACGACCAGTGGCACGCCGAGAAGGCCATCGACTTCGAGAGCCGCGAACACGCCGAGTGGGACATGCCCGTCCCGCCGCTGGTCACCGACATCCTCATCTCGATGGACGACCGCTACCTGTTCGGGTCGAACTGGCTCCACGGCGAGGTCTGGA
>CAZUWC010000224.1:0-4049 GCA_964623935.1 uncultured Halobacteriales archaeon | reverse complement strand
TCATGGTTCGATGATCCGTCGGCGTTCGTCTGACATTCCACTTCCCGGCAGACAGCCACAGCACCTCGACGCTGGCAGACCGCGTCCGAACCCCGCGACCGACGGGACTGTCACCGGTGCAACGGCACCACTTGCCGAGTGCCGTGCTACCCTAACACATAACCATATCCGATATAAAATTTGGGTTTGTACCGGTGAACGTGCCGTTTGATACTTCGCAGCCCTTCGCTGTCCCGGGCTGAATGTACCCGACAGGCGGGAACCGACTCCCCGAGGACGGATACCTCCCAGAACCACCAGACCGGACCGGATACGCACGCGATAGAATTAACAGATTATAATTGTATATATTTTTCTGATATTTATTCAAGTGTAGAGAGTTTGTCTTCGGTATATTAACTATCGTATTTTTGTACTATTACGTAACGATAATCTTATTTATTTTTATACTGGCGACACTCGATAGTCGTCGCTTCGACACCGATATGATCCGGTCGCGGGAAGGGTTGACCGCGGGGGAGCCTCCGTTCGAGGAAGTGCGTACGGCCGTGTCCGACTGTGCACACGATGGTCTACCGCGCCCGACCCGCACACGTCACGCGTCGTCGGTCGCGAAGTCGCTCTGAACGAGCGTCACGAGGCGGTCGACCGCCCGGTCGGCGTCGACGCCGTCGGCGGTGATCTCGATGCGGTCGCCGGACTCGACGCCCAGCGAGATGACGCCGATACTGGAAGTGGCGTCGGCCGTGTCGCCCTCGGGGTTCGCGACGCGGACGTCGGCCTCGAACTCCGATGCGGTCTGGACGAACACCGACGCGGGCCGGGCGTGGAGTCCCTTCTCGTGCTCGACTGTCGCGGCACCGCTCGCGCTCGTCATGATGTTAGACGGTTGACGCGGAGCCAGTATATAGATTGTGTCTCGTCCGGACTCGCGTGGGGTGACTTTATTAGTTATCGCACGTTACGCCGCGACAGGGATGACGTCCGAAGACCGAGAGCGGGTACTGCGGGGCACCGGCGTGACGCCGCTGTCGGGAGTCGGGACCGCAGTCCGGTACGACCCCGGGGCGGCCCTCTCCGTGCCGGCGCCGCCGGACCCCGAAACGGTCGACCCCGACGCCGAGCTGGATCGCTTCGCGGAGGCACGCGAGACTGCCCGGGAGGCCCTCGAGGCCGAGCGCGAGCGGACCGCCGACCGGGTCGGCGAGGAGGAGGCCGAGATCTTCGACGCCCACCTCCAGTTCCTCGCGGACCCGAGCATCGAGACGGCCGTCGAGGAGAGCGTCGCGGCCGGACTCCCCGCCGAACACGCCGTCGAGGAGGCCTTCGCGGACGCCATCGAGGGGTTCGAGGCCGCGGGCGGGGTGACCGCCGAGCGCGCCGACGACCTCCGGGAGGTACGCAACCGCCTGCTCCGGGAGTTGCTCGACGCCGACGTCTCGGACCTCTCGTCGCTTCCGGAGGGTGCGGTGGTCGTCGCCGAACGGCTGGGGCCGGGCGATACCGCACAACTGGACCCCGAGACCGTCGGCGGCTTCGCCACCGCGACGGGGGGGCGGACCTCACACGCCGCCATCATGGCCCGCTCGCTGGGCGTGCCCGCGGTGGTCGGCCTCGGGGAGGCGTTGCTCGGGGTCGAGGACGCCGCCACGGTCGTCGTCGACGGCGAGGCAGGCGAGGTGGTCGTCGACCCGACCGCGGAGCGGGTTTCCCGCGCCCGCGAGGCCGACCGGGACGTCGCGGTTCGCCACGACCCGGTGACGACCGCGGACGGCCGGTCGGTCGAGGTGGCCGCCAACATCGGGACGGCCGCCGAGGCCGCGGGCGCACGCGAGCAGGGCGCGGACGGCGTGGGGCTGTTTCGCACGGAGTTTCTCTTCCTCGATCGCGAGTCGCCCCCCTCGGAGGACGAACAGTACGAGGCGGTCGTGGACGTACTGGAGGCCTTCGAGGGAGGCCGCGTCGTCGTCCGCACCCTCGACGTCGGCGGGGACAAGCCCGTTCCCTATCTGGACGTCGCGGCCGGCGAGAACCCCTTCCTCGGCGTGCGGGGCGTGCGCCTGGCCCCGGGCGAGCGCGGCGACATCTTCGAGACGCAACTCCGGGCGCTGCTGCGGGCGGCAGCGACCGACGCCGGCGAGGGACTGGCGGTGATGTTCCCGCTTGTCGCGACCGTCGAGGAACTGGAGGACCTCCGTGAGCGCGTCGAGGCGGTCGCCGCGGGGCTGGACGAGGAGGGTGTTCCCCACCGCGTGCCGGAACTGGGCGTCATGGTGGAGACGCCGGCCTCGGCCGTTCTCGCCGGGGCGTTCGCAGCCCGGGTGGAGTTCCTCTCCGTCGGCACCAACGACCTCACCCAGTACGTGATGGCGGCCGACCGCGGCGACGAGCGTGTGGCCGACCTCCACGACCCCCGGCACCCGCCGGTGTTGCGCACCCTCGACCGGACGGTCCGGGCGGCACACGACGCCGGCGCCTGGGTCGGGATGTGCGGCGAGATGGCTGGCGATCCCGACCTCACGGAACTGCTCGTCGGCCTGGGGTTCGACGAACTGAGCATGAGCGCCGTGACAGTCCCCGCGGTCAAGGAGCGAGTCGCGGAGACGGACACCGAACGCGCCGAGACCCTCGCCGACCGGGTGCTCCAAGCGGAGACGCTCGCGGACGTCGAGGCCGTGCTGGCCGACGCTGGGGGTGAGGAATGACCGACAGGGAGGTGACCGTCCGCGTCGACGAGGCCACCTACCGAGAGTGGGAGGCTGTCGCCGACACCGACTACGACGGCATCGAGGACCTGATCCGGACGGCCGTCGAGCGCGAGATCGCCGGCGACCACGGGGACCTGACGTTCTCCGAGCTGCTCGAACGGTTGCGCAATCCGTACGACTAGACGAGGGGAGACGCGGCTACCGTCGGAGATACACGAGCCAGCTACTCGCGTGCGCCGAGGTGACGAGCGCGGTGTAGGGGTAGACGACGTTCAACAGGAGGTGTAACACGCCGCCGCCGATGAGAGCGAGGGTGCCAAAGAGCAGGGAGTCGACGGGCGAACCCATGCCGAGGCTAGAGCCGACGCCGCTGTAGTACAGCACCAGTCCCAGCGCCGTCGCCGCAAAGCCCAGACAGAAGGCCATGTACCGTTCGAGGAACGTCCGGAGGGTCGCCCCGTGCGAGCGGAAGAAACCCTCGATGGCGCGCCGCTTGGACTCGACCCACTCGCGGTCGCCCGAGAGTCGCAAACGGAGTTCGCCCTCGCGGTCGTCGGCCACGAGGTCGGCCTCGCCCTCGCGTGAGGTGAGCGTGACCTCGAAGGACTTGACGACGCCTGGCAGGGTCGCGTCCCCTCGGACCGCCGCCAGCGAGGAGTACGTGTACGTGACCCGGCCGTGGTCGAGTTCGACGTCCAGTTCGGGGGCGGTACAGCCCGAGAGGAGGGCCTCTTCGAGGGCGGGCAGGGCCTCGCCCCGGAGGTGGGCTGCCGGCAAGCGCGTGCTGTATTCCATATCCCGGCCTTAGCGATGGACGCATACAAATCTCTCGGCCCGTCCAGTACTCGCGAGAAAGATACCCGAGAGAACCGACCCAGTCAGTCGGATTCTGCGACCTCGTCGGCCAGGTCGTCGGGGTCGACGGGCTCGCCGAGCTTGGTCGGGAGGACGCCCGCCTTGCCCTCCATGTGGCGGCGCTGGACCATCTCGTCGGCCTTCTCGGGCGAGGCGCCGGCGATGACGTACATCTTGCGGGGCCACAGGCGCAGGGCCAGCCAGACGGCGAGAATCGAGACGATGCCGACGGCCAGGCTGATGTAGGCGCCACTGAGGCCCATCGACTGGCCGGGCAACGCGAGGATGCCCGTCGCGGGCGTGCCGGCGTCTGCGACCGGCGAGGTGATCAGCGACGCCTCGCCGAGGTCGAAGTCGGCACTCTGTGCGGCGTCGGTCAACAGCGGCGCGACCGCGCCCGCGATGTAGTGCATCGGGATCATCAGGATGATGCCGGTGATGACCATCTTGACGACGTCACCGTCCATCAGCGGCACCATCATCGCG
>CAZUWC010000223.1:0-4055 GCA_964623935.1 uncultured Halobacteriales archaeon | reverse complement strand
TTCTCGACGAACTCGCGGGAGGTGCCGTACTGGTGGAAGCGGTTGACGTTCGAGGTGTGCAGGTCGATGTCGGACCAGCCACGCGTCATCCACTGTGCGACGGCCTCGCCGATTGCGGGGGCTTCCTTGATCCAGACTGCGGCGACCGACCAGAGGCCGTCGACGTCCTGGAGCGGACCCAGAAGCGGCGCGCCGTCGGGCGTGACCGACAGCAGGCCGTCGATCTCGTGGCGGATCCCTGCGGCGGGGTCGTCGAACACCTCGGGCATCAGCTCGAGGGCGTCCTGCATCGACTTCTCGAAGGCGTCCTCGGTCAGCGGCGGCTGGGTCGGCGACAGCGGCGCCTCGTCGATCGAGAGGATGTCCTCGACGTCCCAGAGGATCGGCCGGTGCTGGTAGGAGCCGACCTCCATGTCGTTGCCGTGCTGGCGCTCGTACATCTGGGTGTCCATGTCCCGCACGACGGGGAAGGAGATCTCGCCCTCGTAGTCCTCGAAAAACTCGATGGGACCGACGCTGATGAGCTGGTGGACCGCCGGCTTGAGCGGGATGTCGGTGCCCGCCATCTGTGCGATCTTCGGACTCCACAGGCCCGCCGCGATGGCGACCTCGTCGGCCTCGACGGTGCCGCGGTCGGTCTCGACTGCCTGGATCTCCCCCTCGGTGACGTGCATGTCGAGCACCTCGGTGTTGGGCGAGGTCTCCAGTGCGTCGCCGGCTCGCTCCCGCATCACGTCGCCTGCGCGCAGCGGATCGCACGTGCCCGCGCCCTCGCTGAGGAAGCCGGCCTTGATTATGTCCTCGTTGATGTAGGGGACGCGCTCTTTGATCTCTCCGGGAGTGAGCAACTCCCCGGGCTCGCCCCACGACTTCGCCGACTGGACGCGTCGCTCGAGTTCCTCGACGCGTTCGTCCGTGCGTGCGACCTCGATCCCCTCGCTGTTCTCGAAGGTGTCCATGTCCTTGTACTGCTCTATGCTCCGGCGCGTGAGATGGGTCATCTCCTTGGAGTGCTCGACGGGCATCAGGAAGTTCGACGCGTGTCCCGTCGAGCCGCCCGGGTCCGGCAGCGGCCCCTTGTCCATCAGGACGATGTCGTCCCGGCCGTAGCGGGCCAGGTGGTACGCGAGACTGTTCCCGACGATACCCGCGCCGATGATCGCCGTCCCCGTCGTGGAGGGCATGTCCTGAGAACTCATCGCCTATCACCGCCCGGAGTACGGTGTCGAAGACCGGTTCGCGACTCCCGGATCTGGAGTCCGATTCGACCCATACGGTTCCTGGATCTCATGTTCATTTTCCGTTCCTCGTCCGCCCGTTTAAATCGTCGCGTTACTGTCAATGTGTGAACTTTTCGAGCAACGCTGGCGGGATCGGCGAGTGGATCCGATCGGAGCGGTCGCCGTTTCGCCACCGGGGCCACCGAACCGGGTCGAACCCCGGCCGGGCCGTTCGAGGTGCCATAGATCCGGCCGCAGTCAGGGGGTTCGGTGAGTCCTGCGGAAGACGCGCGTGGTCCCGTGGCGGGGCTCGCTGCCGGGTCGTCCGCGGGGCGCCCCGCGGGGGCACCCGTGCGGTCCGGCCGGTCGACGGGCTCCCCGCCGGGCCCGTTCCCAAGAAAGGTCGGCGATCCGGCAAGTCGTGGACGCGCGCGGGCCCGTCCGCGAGGCCGCGAGCGCCGCCGGCGGGGATCAGGGACCGGTGTCGCCGTCGTCGGTGCGGTGGCCGGCGGTGGTCGTCCGCCGGGCAGTCCTGACGGCGGCCACGTTCTCCGGCACGTCGTGGACCCTGACGACGTCGACGCCCCGCTCGGCGGCCATCGCCGTCGCAGCCACCGTGGGGATCAGCCGCCGGTCGGGCCCGTAGCCGACCTCCTCGAACATCGACTTGTGGGAGTGGCCGACCATCACCGGGGTTCCAAGCGCCTGGAACTCCTCGATCCGGTCCAGCAGCTCGAAGCTCTCGACGGATCGCTTCCCGAAGCCGAGTCCGGGATCGACGACGAGCTTCGACCGGTCGATACCCGACCGCTCGGCGAGCAGGACCCGCTCGGTCAGGTCGGTCAACACCTCGTCGACGACGTCGTCGTAGGCGTAGTCCCGGTCGGGGTCGACCGGCGCCGACAGGCTGTGCATGACGACTGCCGGGACGTCGTACTCGGCGACCACGGCCCGCATGCTGGCGTCCTCCAGGCCAGTGACGTCGTTTATCATGTCCGCTCCCGCCTCGAGTGCCGCCTCGGCGACCGTCGGTTTGCGGGTGTCGACGGAGACGAACGCCCCGGTGTCCGCGAGCGCCTCGACGACCGGGACGACCCGATCCCGTTCGGTCGAGGGCGACACCGGTTCCGCGCCCGGGCGGGTCGACTCCCCCCCGACGTCGAGGATGTCCGCCCCGGCCGCGAGCAGCCGCTCGGCGCGCTCGACCGCTTCCTCCGTGGTGTCGTACTCCCCGCCGTCGTGGAAGGAGTCGGGCGTCACGTTCAAGATTCCCATCACCGCGGTGCCCTCGTCCCAGGGGAACGTGTCCATCTCGGTGTCCCCCCACAGCCGGTCTTCCAGTTGCTCGGCGAGGTACGCCTGGTCCCCCTCTAGCTCGCCGAGAGTGGCCACGAGCTCCCGGAACTGGTCGAGCGTCCCAGAGAGCGTCACCTCGACGTGCTGGTCGGCCGTCGTGATCCCCGAGACGGTCCCGGTGCCGCCGAGCGAGAGCATCGTCTCGGTCAGCTCCCCGGCGGCCCGCCTGGGTGCGTGGAACCTGACGGTCCGGTCGACCATCCGACCCGCACGCCGCGTCCGCACCCGTTCCGGGACGTCGGCGTCGGACAGCAGTTCCCTGGCGTCGTCGGCGGATTCGGGCCGGAGGATCCTCGGGTCCCTGGTCCACCGGTCCCTGGCCTCGGAGACCGTGTACAGCGAGCCCGCCACGAGCACGAGGTCGTCGCCCTCGGCGGCCCCGAGGGCGGCGTCGACCGCGTCCAGGACCGAGTCGAACGCGCCCACGGTCGCGCCGGTCTCGTTCTCGAACACGACCGCGAGCGGGTCCGTGCCCTCCGCGCGGTCGACGTCCGGTTCGGCGAGGTACACCGCGTCGGGCTCCGGGACCGCCCCGCACATCGCGACGTGGTCCTTGTCCCGCATCGCGCCGAAGACGAGGTGGAGGGAGTCGTACTCGAACCGGTCGACGAGGTCCGCGAGCTTCGAACACGCGTCGGGGTTGTGCGCGCCGTCGAGCACCGTCAGCGGTGCCCGCTCCATCACCTCGAACCGTCCGGGCCACGAGACCTTCCGGATCCCGGCGGCGACGTCCGCTTCGGTCACCGCTGTGCCGGTCCGGCGCCCGACCTGTCTCGCGAGCGTGGCCGCGATCCCGGCGTTCGTCGCCTGGTGCTCGCCCAAAAGCGGCGTGCGGGTCTGGACCTGCCAGTCGGGACCGACCAGCGAGAGCGACGACTCCGTCCGGGTCACCATCTCCCCCTCCCTGGCCTGCACGTCGGCGTCGTCGTGGCCGACGGTCAGGACCTCGGTTCCCTCCCGGACGGTCTCGAGGGCGGTCCCGGTCGCGCCGGTGACCAGCGGCGCGTCCGCGGGCGCGACCTGCGCCTTGTCGCGGGCGATCTCCTCGACGGTGTCGCCGAGCAGTTCGGTGTGTTCGAGCGACACGCTCGTCACCGCGCTCGCGACGGGGTCGACGGCGCTCGTCGCGTCGTACCGGCCGCCGATGCCGACCTCGAGCACCGCCACGTCGACGTCCTCGGCGGCGAAGACGTCGAGCGCGGCGGCGGTCAGCGCCTCGAAGTGGGTCGGTTCGTCGTCGTCGGCCCGGAGACGGTCGAGACAGGGGTCGAGGCGCTCGACGGCGCGCGTCAGCGCCGCCTTCGAGGCGCGCCGGCCGTCGACCCGGATCTGCTCGCGGACGTCGTTCAGCTTCGGCGAGGTGAACAGGCCGACGTCGACGCCGGCCGTCCGGAGCGCGCTCTCCAGCATCCGTGCGGTGCTTCCCTTCCCGTTCGAGCCGGCGACCTGGACGACGGCGTAGGCCCCGTGGGGGCCGCG
>CAZUWC010000222.1:0-4081 GCA_964623935.1 uncultured Halobacteriales archaeon | reverse complement strand
TATACCGGTGGATACGACCGCAACCCGCGTCCCGAGCACCCCGTCCGCTACAGCGCCGACGCGATCCGTTCGCCCGTCTCCAGTCCGTTCCGGAGGGCGGCGTGGAGTCGTGCCTCGCCGGCCACCCAGTCGCCCAGGCAGTAGAGTCCGTGGGCCTCGGTCGCGGCGAGCGGTTCACGCGGCGCGCCCGACTCGGGCAGCGCGTACCGCCAGCCCTGGTGGTCGGTCCACTCCGGGTCGGCCACTCGCTCGTCCCCGAACACGTCCGCGGCGTGGGCGGCCAGTCGGTCGACGTTCTCGGCGGGCGGGTCGTCGTAGTGAGCCAGCGACCACGCCTCGTTGGCCTGCACCACCAGCAGCGACCCGTCGGGGACGTGCCCGCGCTTGCACTCCTCGCGCGAGATCCACCCGACATCGTGGGCCTTGTCGGTGTTGACCAGCGCGTAGTAGGGTACGTCCAGTTCGAACGGATAGCGGAGAACGGCCGTCCAGATGGTCCGGTACTCGACGCCGCGGACCGCTTCGAGCAGGTGCTCGCGCAGTGGGTCCGACCAGTCGGCGCCAGCCAGGAGGGCAGCCGTCTGCGGCGCGGGCGGGTTGAGGACGAGGACGTCGAACGGTCCCCACTCGTCGCCGTCAGTATCGGTGACCAGCCAGGCCTCATCCTCCCGGCGGAACGTCTCGACGCGGGTGTGCCGGTGGATCGACGGGTCGGTCCGTGCGAAGAGGCGTTTGGCGATCTGTGTGAGTCCCTCCTCGTAGGTCCACTTGTGTTCGTCGGCGTCGCGTCCCGGCGAGACGTCGCCCGCGGCGTCGAACGTGTAGATCGGCTCGGTCACGTCGACCAGTCCCGCGGTGTCCAAGGTCTCGGTCAGCAGGTCGACGACGCGCTCGTCGTCGGCTTTGACGTAGTTGGCGCCGTAGTCGTAGGTCACCTCGCCACGCCGGCGGGTGGCCGCGCGGCCACAGACGCCGCCCGACTTCTCGAGGACGGTGACGCTCGCGCCCGGCAGGTCCCTCTCGAGGGCGAACGTCGCCCCAGCGGTCGCCGCGCCGGCACCCACGAATCCGATGGCTGTCATCGGTCCCGCTAGTGGAGTCAGCCCCGTAACTCGTCCGGTTCGGTCGTGGGGACTGGTCGCCCTGGGACGGGAAGCTTATACCCGCTGATCCCCTATCTTTCGTATGGGCAGTCTCCGCAATACCCCAGGGCCAGTAGCACGTAGCGCGTTCAAAATCGGGATGGTAGCAGCCGCAGTGCTGGGCCTGGCCGGCATCGGAGCCCTCTACGCCGCTGGCGTCGTCGACCCCGTTCTCATCGGCTACACGGTGGTCCTCGTGTTCCCGCTGTACATGGTCTTCGCGGCGTCGGTCGTCAACGTCTGGCTCGGCTACGGGAAAGACGCCACGGACCTCAGACCGGTCTACCGGCCGAAGAACCCGTAGTCACCGGAACCGGTGGGTGAGGGCCAGTGCGCCCAGGCCGACACCGTAGGCGATTGTCGCCGGGATTGCGAAGATGAACATCGTGAACACGCCCCTCGGTGAGAGGACGCTCGCGAGGACGAAAAAGCCGAGCACGAACACCCGCCAGCGCCCCCGGAAGATGTCGTAGGAGACGATGTTGCCGCGGTCGAACAGCCACATCGTCACCGGAATCTCGGCGAGGACGCCGATCCCGACCGTCGTGAACACGACCAGCCACCCGAAGTTGTTGATGCGGTAGGCGATGATCATGTTCGAGGTGAGCCCGTCCAGCGCGAGCGCAGAGATGATGGTCGGCGCGATGTAAAAAAAGCCCAACAGCGTGCCGCCCACGAGCGTGACCACGAGCGACCCGCCCCACACGAGCAGGACGTTCCGGTTGCCCACCGAGAACCCGCGCTCCTCGATGGCCGGCCAGGCGAAGTACAACAGCAGCGGCAGGACCGACACGGCCGCGAGCAACACGGAGAACTTTATCTCGAAGATGAGTGCCTCCACGGGGTGCAGCGTGACGATGTTGACCTCCGTGGCCAGGCCCTCGGGCATGCTTCCCAGGAAAGAGTTCTTGATCGTCCCGATACCGCCGCTGTACAGGAACAGGAAGGTGCCTGCGAGGACGGCCATGAACACTCCGACGACCCAGATGGCCTTCGAGGTCAGCGAGTCGAGGATGAAGGCGACGTCGTAGTAGTAGCCGCCGATGTCGTCCTCGGTGGTCTCCTCCTCGGTGAACGCGTCGACGACACCGGCGGTCGTCGAGGTGACGGGGTCGGCCGCTTCGTCGTCGGGGTCGTCGTCGCCCAGTTCGAGTTCGCGCGTCTCGTCGTAGCGGTCGAGGATCGCCTGGGCCTTCTCCGCATCGTCGTCCTCGATGGCCCGTTCGGCGTGTTGCATCACCTGGTCCTCCGAGAGGGCGGCGAAGGCCTCCGGGGGTGCGGCCTCGACCGCGGCCGCGCTCAGCGCGTCGATATCTATCTCGGCTGGCTGGCCGGCACTCGGGGCCGACTCCGGGGCGGTCGTCGCCGCGTCCGAGTCCGGTGGGGCGACTGCACTCCTCTCCGCGGCCGTTCGTTCTTCGAGAGCCTGAATCCGCAGGTAGAACACCGCGACGACAGTGACGAGCGTCCCCCCGATTGCGGCGACGATTGCTGCAACGACGCCGGCATCGAGTCCCAGAATGCCAAGCTCACCGGCGGTCGGGAAACGGTACCGGGAGCCGACGAGCGCCAGGCCCCGGTTGGTGAATTCGAGTCCGCCCCGGGTCAGGTACGCGTAGACGCCGCCTCCGGCGAGGACGAAGGTCCCGGCGACAACGTTCCAGCGGTCGCGCACGACCGAACGCAGGGGGACGGCCTCGCCGGCGCGTTTCGAGAGAACGAGCAGTTTCGTGAGCCCGAGACTGAACCCGTAGAGCGCGACCAGGGGCACCGCCCACATGATCTGCGTGAACGGGTCCGGCGGGGAGAACATCGCGCCGAAGACGAAGACGCCGACGACGGCGTAGCGCCACTTGTCCCTGAACGTCTCGTAGGGGACGATCCCCGAGAGTGCGAGCGCGCTCATCCCCAGCGGGAGCTGGGCAGCGAGACCGAAGGAGATGGTCAAAAGGAAGATGAACTCCGTCCACTTGGCGATGGAGTAGGTGGGCTGGAAGCCGGCGTTGACGGCGTTCTCGGCGAGGAAGGCGAACATGAGCGGGAAGAACAGTTCGTAGGCGTAGGAGACGCCGGCGACGAACAGGAGGACGACGAACCCACAGACCATGACGACCTTCCAGCGCGGGACCTTCTCGCCGGGCCAGAACCCCCGGCGTTTGAGTGCGTCCCGCGCGTACCAGATCACCGCGGGGACGGCGAAGATGACGCCCACGAGGAGACCGATCTTCACCTGCAGGAGGATGACCTCGAAGGGCGTAGTGGCGACCACGACCGTCGCCTCGCGGGCGGCGTCGCTCATCCCCGAGTAGAGGACGTCCTGCTTGAGCACGTCCCAGACGTACCACCGGAGCGCGAAGAACGCCCCCATCATTCCGACCAGGAACACGAGGAAGATGCGCTTGAGGTCGCTCTGGACCGACGAGAGCATGGCACCGGCCGTCTCGCGGCCGCTGGCGAGCGTCCTGGCTGTGTCCTCGTCTATCGCGCCGGCCATCTCTCACGAACCTTGCCGGGTGCCAGTTATCAATCTATTGCGTTGGCCCCGTCGCCGTGCCAGAACGTGCCGGCTGCCGACGGGGGTCCAGCCTGGGGTCACTGGAACAGCGCGCGGGCGTCGTCGAGTGCCGCGACGAGCCGGTCGATTTCGTCTTTCGTGTTGTAGATGTAGAAGGACGCGCGGGTCGTCGCCGTCACGCCGAGTTTGTCGTGGAGGGGCTGGGTGCAGTGGTGGCCGGCCCGGACCGCGACCGCGTAGTCGTTGAGAATCTCCGAGAGGTCGTGGGCGTGGACGCCCTTGACGTCGAACGCGACCAGCCCGCCACGCTCCTCGCCGGCCGGCGGCCCGAACGTCTCGATGTCGTCGAACTCGCCGAGGCGCTCCAGGGTGTACTGGGCGAGTTCGTCCTCGTGGCGGCGGATTTTCTCCATGCCGATGTCGT
>CAZUWC010000221.1:0-4090 GCA_964623935.1 uncultured Halobacteriales archaeon | reverse complement strand
TAGGGGCGGGCAGTATATGCCGCCGGACTCCATAGGCCGGGACATGCCGTCGGTCGCGGACGCGCCACTCGCCGACCTCTCCCGGAGAGCCGACCCGGAGACGGTGACGGCCTTCGTCGCGGACCTCCAGGAGGCCCGCGGGTGGAACGTCGACCGCCGCGGGGACCGCCGCCTCCTCCTCGCCGCTTCGGGGGCAGAGCGGCGCGTCGGCGTCGTCCATCCTGACGACGGCCCCGCGACCGACCTCGTCGACTGGGCCGACACGGTCGTGGCGCCCGATGGGACTGCAATTGCCGGGGACGCCGACGTCGAAATCCTCGACGCGACAGCGTTGGGACGACAGCTCGCGTACGCACTCGACCGGTCCCTGGCCCGGGACCTGCTCCGCTCGCACTTCGGGTGGAGACCGCCGCCCGAACCCGCCCCCGACGAGCGGACCGGGACCCGGACGGACGATGGCACCGCTGGCGGTCCTTCCCTGGTGGCCTCGCGCCTGTTCCGCCCGGGTGTCGGGCGGCCCCAGATGCTGCTCGCGGCTGTCGTGGTGCTCGTCGTCGCGGCCGGTATCGCCGTCGTCGCCGCCGAGCAACTGGGCGGCGGGCCGCTCGACGGGACTGGTGAGGGAGCGGCCGCGGAGACGCCGATGCCGGTGGCAGACGTGGCGACGCCGACACCCACGCCCGAGGCGGAGACGCCGACCTCCGAGGGGGTTGCCTCCGAGGTGCCCCTGTCGGTCGACGAGCAGTACCGGGACAGCTTCGGGGACCTGCCGCCGGGGCTCGCACAGTCCGGCGCGATCGACCGGGCCACACTCGTGGACGCACACGGGTCCGTCCTCGAGAACCGCTCCTACCGGCTGACGCTGGCCTACCGAGAGGCACGGAACGGCCGGCCGACAGGCGTCCACACCGAGACGATCCGCGTGGTCAACAATACCCGGTACAGCGCCAGTGTAACCCGTCACGGCACCCTCCAGGCGCCGGTCCCAGCCATCGCGGAGACCGACGTCTACGCGGACGGGTCTGCCCGGTTCGAGCACACCAACGGCTCCGTCCAGCAGGGCGTCATCATCTCCTACGACCGGTTCCTCGCGGGCCACACCCGCTTTCTGGCCGTCTTCATGGACGTGACCGAGTCGTCGATCGCCGACTACCGGGTGGACAACGGGACGGCGACGGCCTTCGTGGTCACCGATGGCAACCGGGCGTCGCTGATCGAGGAGGCCCGCGGGAGCTTCGACGTCCGCGAGGACGGCCTCGTCAGGCGGGCCCGCTGGTCGTACGGCTTCTCCCCGCAGCTGACGGGCTACACGAACCTGACGGCCACCTTCGCTCTCCGCGTGACCGACATCGGATCGACGACCGTCGACCGGCCGGGGTGGCTGAACGAGACGGCCCCCGGACCGGCAAACGGGACTGACGGGTCTGCGACCGAGAACGGGACGGACGGGGGAGCCACCGACGAGGGAACACCCACCCCCGGGACGGCGACCCCGAGCGGCTAGTCCCACGCGTCGGGCCAGATACCGGCAGCACGCATCCCCCGTTCGGCGCCCGCCCGTTCCAGCCCCGCCCGCACGTCCTCGATTGCGACCGAGACGTCGGCCCGGGTCAACTCCCCGACGACGAGTGCGATCAGCATCGCGTGTTCGCGGATGGTTCGGCGGTCGGCCTTCTCGCGCGTGTCGGCGCCGGTGTGTGTCCAGCCCCGCTCCCAGTGGCCCTCGTCGCCGGGGCGTTCGCTGTGGAACTGCAGTGCCGGCACGCCCGCCCGCAAAAAGGGCCAGTGGTCGCTGTAGGCGTGTGGCCGGGTGCCGACGTCGACGGGGTGGCTGACGCGCTCGGCGATTGACTCGACGACGCCCGCGATGTCCTCGGAGGCGTGGCCCAGCGCCTGGAGGTTCCGGAACCGGCCCGCGCCGTCGACGTTCACGACCGCCCGCAGGCGCTCGGTGTCGAGGTCCGCGGCGAGTGCCTCGCTGCCCAGCAGCCCCACCTCCTCACACCCCGTCGCGGCGACCTCGATTGCACACCCCAGGTCCAGGTCCCGGAGCGTCCGGACCGCACCCAGCAGCGTCGCTACCCCGCAACCGTTGTCGAGTGCCCCCTGGCCGAGGTCGTGGGCGTCGTAGTGTGCGATCACGAGGACGGCCTCGTCGGTGTCGGGGCCCAGGTGACCGCGGACGTTCCCGCTCTCGGCGGGTTGGGTCGTCGCCTCGACGGCCAGGCCCGCGTGCCTGCCGCGGTCGGCGTACTCGCCGAGCCACGCGCCGGTCTCCTTCGAGACGCCCACGCCCGGGATGGCCGCCCGCTCGCCGAAGCGCAACGACCCCGTCGGCGGCAACTGTCCGGGGCGGTGATTGGCGAAGACGAACGCCGCGGCACCCGCATCCGCGGCGTGTCCGGCCTTCTCCATGCGGTGGACCCGCCGGCCCTCGGTCGGGGGCGTGCCCGTGCTCGCGACGACGATTGCCCCCTCGACGTCGCGGTCGTCGATCTCGTCGGGCGTGCCGTGGCCGACGCCGACCAGCCGTCCGGTCAGGTCACACGCCGGCGAGTACGGGAGCGCGACCGCCTCGAAGGACCGCTCGCGGCCGTCGTCATCGCTCTCGGGGCCGCCTGTCTCGACGGTCAGCGTCGTCGACCCGCGCGTCCAGCGGGTCATCTCGAAGGGTTCGATCCCGACGTCGGCGAGGCCGGCCTCCCTGAAGGCGTCGGCGACGTGATCGGCGCCGCGTCGCTCCCCGGGGTGGCCGCCCAGGCGGTCGGGGAGTTCTGTCAGGCGCGTCAGCAGGTCCCAGGGCGCGTCGTCCACCCAGGCGCGACCCAGCGCGCGCTCGACGGCTTCGTCCATGTCTCCCCCTACGACCCGAGGAGTAAAACGGTACTGAACCGACGATTCTCAAAGCTTACCTGCGGCGCTCGCCTACCGGGAGCCATGAGTGTAGTCCCCGAACGCGAGGAGATCGACGAGCGCCACAGGTGGGACCTCGGTTCGCTGTTCGAGAGCGACGAGACGTGGGCCGAGGCCCTGGAGGAGACACAGGCACGACTCGATGACCTGCGTGCCTACGAGGGTCGCGCGACCGAGGATGCGGCGACGCTCCGCGAACTGTTCGAGACCTACGAGTCGGTGATGCGGGAGGTCTCGAACGTCGCGGCCTACGCCCGGATGCGCCGCGACGAGGACACCCGCGACGGCGAGACCCAGGCGATGGCCACCCGCGCGCAGTCACTGTCCTCGGCGGCCGGGAGCGCGAGTTCGTTCGTCGAACCCGAACTGCAGGAACTCGACCGCGCGGATATCGAACGGATGGTCGAGGCCGAGCCCGCCCTGGAGACCTACGAACACTACTTCGACGACGTGTTGCGGATGAAACCACACACCCGCTCGGCAGAGGTCGAGAACCTGCTGGCGGAACTCGGCGAGGTGACGGGCGCGCCCGGCGAAATCTACAACATGCTCTCGAACGCGGACATGGAGTTTCCCGCCGTCGAGGACCCCGAGGGCGAGCCCCAGCAGATCACGCTCAACAACTTCACGACCCTCCAGCGCGACCCGGACCGGGACTTTCGCCGGCGTGTCTACGAGACCTTCTACGACGAGTGGGAGACCGTCCGCAACGCCGTCGGGACCGCCTACCGCAAGTCGGTCAAGACCGACGAGAAACTCGCGACGGCCCGGGACTACGACACCGCCCGCGAGGCCGCCCTGCACGGCCCGAACATCCCCGTCGCGGTCTACGACACCCTCGTCGAGACGGTGCGCGAGAACCTCGATTTGCTGGGCCGGCACGCCGAACTGAAACGCGAGGCCACCGATGGCGAGGAGTTGCGGATGTGGGACCTGTACGTTCCGCTGGTCCGGGAGGAGAGCCCCGAAATCCCCTACGAGGACGCCTGCGAATACGTGGTGGGCGCGGTCGAACCCCTGGGCGAGGCCTACCGGGACCGGCTGGCCGAGGGCCTGGAGTCGCGGTGGGTCGACGTCTACGAGACGAAGGGCAAGCAGTCGGGCGCCTACTCCGGGGGCACCTACGACTCCCAGCCGTACATTCTCATGAACTACCAGGACGACGTGGAGTCGATGT
>CAZUWC010000220.1:0-4095 GCA_964623935.1 uncultured Halobacteriales archaeon | reverse complement strand
TCGTCCCCGAGTCGGTCCGCGAGGAGGACAAGGAGGCGTTCAACAAGGAGAACCCCGTGGGTTCGGGCCCCTTCACGTTCGAGGACTGGAGCGAGGGCGAGTTCGTCGAGATCTCCCGGGACGACGACTACTGGGGCGAGTCCCTGCCGACCCTCCAGACCGTCGAGTTCACCCCCGTCGAGGAGGGGACGACCCGCATCACGACCCTGGAGAGCGGCGAGAACGACGTCGTGAAGGACATCCCGCCCCAGTCCTGGGAGACCATCGAGAACATGTCGAACGCGAGCGTCGAGGCCGTCGAGGGTGTCAGCTACTTCTACCTCGCGTTCAACTGCAACGAGGGGCCCACGGCCGACCCACAGGTCCGGGAAGCCATCGACTACGCGTTCTCGATGGACGACGCCGTCGAGCAGTTCGTCACGCCGACGGGCGTGCGCCAGTACGCGCCCGTGCCGGGCGTCCTCTCGGATGGGTGGGATTTCCCGGTCGACGAGTGGTCGGACATTCCACACGACAAAGACGTCGATCAGGCCAAGGAGTTGCTCGACGACGCCGACGCCGTCCCGGACGACTGGACGGCCGAGATCATCGTCCCGCCCGACGACAAACGCGAGAACATCGGCGTCTCCGTGGGCAACGGCATCGATGCCGCGGGCTACAGCGCAAACGTCACCCGCCTGGACTGGCCACAGTTCCTCGAACAGTACATCACCGGCGACCCCGCCGACTACCACATGTACACGCTGGGCTGGGCGGGGTCGCCAGACCCCGACACCTTCATGTACTTCCTGTTCTCCCAGGAACAGGAGGGGGTCACGAACGGCACCTTCTACCGGAACGACGGGGTCGACGGGAACATCATGCAGGCCCGGCAGGCCACCGACCGCGAGGAGCGGCGCCAGCGCTACGTCGACGCCATCACTACCATCCTCGAAGACAGGGTCCACATCCCCTCCTACGGGCTGAAGAACAGCTTCGGCGTGCGGGACCGCGTCCAGGACTTCCTGGCACACCCGACCGACCAGTTCTGGCTCGTCTCCGGGGAGAACAACGTCTCGGTGCAGTAGGCGGCCCCGCATGGGTATCGCGCGCTACACGCTCTGGCGACTGATCCAGGCGGTTCCGGTACTGCTCGGTGTCGTCACCATCACGTTCCTGCTGGCAAACGCCATCCCGGGCGACCCCATCCAGACGATGATCGGGCCCTCGCCCAGCCAGGCACAGGTCGAGAGCATCCGCGCCAAGTACGGCCTCAATCAGCCGCTGTGGCAACGCTACGTCAACTACCTGCTCGACATCGCCCGCGGCGACCTCGGCCGGAGCATCTACTACGAGGCGCCCGTCACGACCAAGATCGCCGAGCGGTTCCCCAAGACGATGCTCCTGATGCTCTCGAGTTACCTCTTCGCCGTCCTCGTGGCGGTCCCGCTGGGCGTCATCTCGGCCAAGCGGCGCAACGAACCCACCGACCACGTCGCCCGCGTCGTCTCGCTGATCGGCGTCTCGACGCCCTCCTTCTGGATCGGGCTGATGCTCATCCTGATCTTCGTGTTCAGGCTCGGGCTGTTCCCCTCGACGAACCTCGTACTCCCCTGGGCCAACCCCGCGAGCGTGACCGGCGCGAGCACCCGCGTCGACGTCCTCGCGACCGCACTCAGACACCTCACCCTCCCGGTCGTCGCGCTCGGGACCCTCCAGATGGCCGCCATCACGCGCATCGAGCGCTCGGAGATGCTGGAGGTGCTCTCCCAGGACTACGTCACGCTCGCCCGCGCCTACGGGGTCAGGGAGCGCACCATCCTCCGCAAGCACGCCTTCCGGAACGCCCAGTTGCCTGTCATCACCATCATCGGCCTCCAGCTCGCCTCTGCCATCGGCGGGGCCATCCTCACCGAGTTCGTCTTCTCCATCAACGGGATGGGGACCCTCATCGTGACCGCCATCTACAACCTCGACTACCCGCTCATCATGGGGACGACGCTCGTGTTCAGCCTCTTCTTTCTGGTGGGCGTCATCCTCACGGACATCACCTACGCCTACGTGGACCCGCGGGTGTCCTACGGCTCCAGGGAGGTGTGACCGTGGCGGGCCACACCGGCGACCGGGAGGCGGGCGCCGACGCCGCCGGGGACGTGCTCGCACCGGGCCGGGGCGAGGACGAGGCCGAGCGCACGCCCCGCGAGGACGTCGAGACGCGGTACGGCTGGCGGTACACCCTCGGCCAGCTCCGCCGTGACCCCACTGCGGCGGCGGGGCTGGTCGTCGTCGGCGTCGTCACGGCCGTCGCCGCAATCGCCTGGGTCGACGCGGTGCTGTTCGACTTCCTCGCGGGCTTTGGCGTCTTCGCGAGCCTCGGCATCGAACAGTACGCGCTGGCGAAGGCCGTCTGGACCAGCCCGGTGGCCGAGCCCGCGGGGACGCCGCGGCTCCTGCCGCCGGTGGGCCTGGAGAACCAGTTCGGCCAGGGGACGCTGGCCCACCCCCTGGGAACCGACCACCGGGGCCGGGACATCCTCCTGCGGCTGATCTACGGGTCCCGGATCGCCATCCAGGTCGGGTTCGTCGCCGCGTTCGTCGGCCTGCTCGGCGGGACCGTCGTCGGCGCCGTCTCGGGCTACTACGGCGGCCGCGTCGACGACGTCCTGATGCGCTTCGTCGAGACGCTGTACTCGATTCCCTTCCTCGTGCTGGTGCTGTCGCTGGTGGCCGTGCTGGGCGCCCGCGAGAACCTCACCATCATCATGTTCGTGGTCGGGATCGTCTACGTCCCGGAGTTCGCCCGCCTGATCCGCTCGCGGGTGTTCAGCGTCCGCGAGGAGGTCTACGTCGAGGCCGCCCGCGCGGCCGGCGTCTCCACGCCCGCCATCCTCCGCCGGCACGTCATCCCCAACAGCTTCACCCCCGTACTCGTCCAGGGGACGCTACGCGTGGGCACCGCCATCCTCACCGTCGCCGGCCTCTCCTTTCTGGGTTTCGGCGTCAACCCACCGACCCCCTCGTGGGGGCGGATGCTCTCGATCTCGCGTGACTACATGATCCAGAACGTCTGGTTCAGCGTCTGGCCCGGCCTGGCCATCCTCATCACCGTCGTGGGGTTCAACCTCTTCGGCGACGGCCTCCGGGACGCGCTGGACCCGCGGCTCAAGAACTGACCATGCACGACCCACTGCTCTCCGTCGAGGACCTGCAGACCCACTTCTTCACGGAGGACGGCGTCGTCCGGGCCGTCGACGGCGTCTCCTTCGACGTCTACCCCGGCGAGATCGTCGGCCTCGTCGGCGAGTCCGGCGCGGGCAAGAGCGTCGCCGTCCGCTCGATCCTCCGACTGATCGAGGAGCCCGGCCGGATCGTCGGCGGCGAGGTCCGCTTTCGCGACCTGACGCTCGTCGGGTTCGCGGACGACACCACCCGCGAGCGCGGCGAAGCGTTCGAGGACCCCGACGGGGAACGCCGGCGGCCGGTGCCACGGGGGGAGATGCTCTCGGAGTCGGCCATGCGCGAGCGGGTCCGGGGCAACGAGATCGCTATTATCTTCCAGGACCCCATGGAGAGCCTGAACCCCGTCTACACGGTCGGTGGGCAACTCCGGGAGTTCATCGAGCTGAACCGGGACCTCTCCGGGGAGGCGGCCCGCGAGGCGGCCATCGAGATGCTCCGGGAGGTCGACATCCCGGACGCCGAGCGCCGCTACGACGACCACCCCCACGAGTTCTCCGGCGGGATGCGCCAGCGGGTGCTCATCGCGATGGCGCTGGCCTGCGAGCCCAGCCTGATCATCGCCGACGAGCCCACGACCGCCCTGGACGTGACCGTCGAGGGGGCCATCCTCGACCTGGTGCGGGACCTCCAGGAGCGGTACGGTACCAGCTTCGTCTGGGTGACCCACGACATGGGCGTCGTCGCCGAGATCTGCGACCGGGTGAACGTGATGTACCTCGGCGAGATCGTCGAACAGGCCGGCGTCGAGGACCTCTTCTACGACACCAGACACCCCTACACGCGGGCGCTGTTGAACTCGATCCCCCGCCCCGACGAGACGGTCGAACAGCTCGACCCCATCGCGGGCGTGATGCCCGAGGCCATCGACCCGCCCGC
>CAZUWC010000219.1:1328-4099 GCA_964623935.1 uncultured Halobacteriales archaeon | reverse complement strand
TGAGTCACGACGAGGAGACGGGATTCTATCGGACCGAGATCGACCCCGGTGAGACGCGGCCCTTCCTCGCGCTCTCGGGACTGCTCAACACGATCGAGGACGGCGAGTCGACGACGTTGCCGGTCCTCTACGACCTGATCGACTGCGAGGCGCTGAACGAACTCGTGACGTGGTCCGACACCAAGCCACGCGTGGAGTCCCTCGACCTGACGTACACGACCGACCGGTTGGAACTCGTCGTGGAGCACGCCGGGGAAAGCACGACGATGCGACTCCGCCTCCGCTCACAGGCCGAGGAGTGACAGACCGGCGCGCTCGTTACGACGACGCGACCGCGAGCGGGACCCTCACGACGAAGACGGACCCCTCGGGGTCGTTGTCCTCGACCCACACCTCGCCGCCGTAGCCTTCCACCAGCGTACGCACCAGGTACAGCCCGATACCGGTCCCCTCGCTCTCGAGGCCCTGTTCGCCCTTCCCGAAGATCTCCTCCTTCTGGTCGTCGGGGACACCCGGACCGTTGTCGGCGACACTGACCTCCACGTAGTCTTCGGTCACGGTCGTGGAGACACGGACCTGGGCGAGGTCCTTGTCGTTGTGCTGGACGGCGTTCTGGAGGAGGTTCCGGAACACGGAGTCGAGCATCTCGTTGCCCACGACCTGAACGCCGGGGAGCGACCCGTCGACCTCGACGACGGCCCCGGAGTAGCCCGACCGGACGTCCTCCAGGGCGCGTTCGAGTGCCGGCGCGAGTGCCGTGTGCTGGTCGGCCACGTCCGTCTGGAGCATCACGTCCGCGAGCACGCGGGCGGTCTTGGTCAACTCGACGGCGTTTTCGGCGCTCTCCCTGACCGTCTGGAGGTACGCCTCGCCCTCCTCGTCGACGTGGTCCTCGACCAGTTCGGCGTAGGCGGAGACGAGCTGGAGGTCGTTGCGGATGTCGTGGCGGACCATCTGGTTGAGCGTCTCCAGGTTGTCCCGCTGTTGCATCAGGCGCTTTTCGTACTCCTTGCGCTCCGAGATGTCCTGGACGGTCCCGACCTGGTAGTCAGTCCCGCCGATGGTCGTCCGTGTGGTCGTCACCATCACGGGGAACTCGGTCCCGTCGTCCAGGCGTCGGTGGGTGGTGTCGACCCGGCGCGTCTCGCCCGCCGCGAAGGAGTCCCAGTACTCCTCGAACTGCTCGCGGTCGAGGTCGGGGTTGGTCTCGGCGATGTGGCGGCCCACCAGATCGGACTGCTCGGTCCCGAACATCGACGCGTAGTACTCGTTGGCGAACCGTATGGTTCCCGTCTCGTCGTATGCGGCCACGCCGGTGCCGATCTGACGCACGATCTTGGAGAAGAACTCCGGCCCGAACGCCGCCTCGGTGTCCTCGTCGCCGGTCATCGTTCGAGGGGTCAGTCCCTCGGCTACTTATACTGCGGGCTATACGTCGTCGACGTCGACCGCCAGGTGTGACAGCGGGAGGTCCGACGAGAGGCCGGCGGCCTCGGCGAGCACCGACACGGCGAGACGCCTCGCGTATCGCGCATCGAGCGTCGCCCCCGGCGCGTCGGCCCCCGCCGTCGTGGAGTTGCCGTCCGCGACCGGCTGCCGGGATTCGACGAACCGCTCGACGTCGGCCCGGGTCCCGGGTGGGTCGCCAGCGAGTTCCCCGCGGAGGTCCACCAGCCGGAGGTACGCCCCGATGGCCGCGACGAGGTGCCCCCGGGCCAGGGCCGCCGGGTCGGCGACCGAGGTGACCGTCGAGAGGTAGCGGGTGCCGCTGAACGCCTCGATGTCGACGTGTTCGCTCACCCACTCCTCGATTTCTGCCGGGTCGGCCTCGGCCGGCAGGGCCTCGCGGGCGGCCTCGCAGTGCTCGCGTTCCTCCGTGGCGGTCCGGTGGAAGATGTCGCCGACGACAACCGCGTCCGCGCCCGCGTCGAGAACCGCCCGGGCGTTCTCGCGGGTGTCCAGCCCCCCGCCGTACCAGACCCGCGACCACTCGACGCCGTCCTCGACCGCCTCGAGAATGTCGACCGCCTCGTCGTCGCCGAACCGGCCCGAGTACTCGAGGTAGACGACCTCGCTCTCGAGGTGGTGTTCGGCCGCCATGGCGTGCTGTTTGGCCTGCCGTGGCGAGAGCCGGTCGTCCTCGCCCACGCCGGCCTCGCGGGCAGCGGCGCTGTCGACGTTCATGATGATGTAGGCCTCGAAGACGGCCTCGTTGAACAGCCACGAGGTCAGGAAGTTCGAGAGTCGGTCCTCGATGGTGTCCCCGAGCGGGAGCGGGAGCTTCCGCTGGAGAATCTTCGGTGCCATCTCCTCGCGGCCGTGTTCGAGTGACTTCCCGAGCGCGCCGACGATGGCCTCGGTGTCGCCGTTGAGCACCTCCGGCACGGCCATGAACTCGGCGCGGTCGTGGACGTCTTCGGTGACGTGCGTGGCCTCGCTCGGTTCGTGGAAGGCCGGGACCGGCGCCGCGTCCAGCAGGTCGAACGTCTCGAGTGTGTTCTGCTCGGTGACGTTGCGCGAACCGCCCACGGAGACCGCACTCGTGTGGGCGAGATAGAGCGGATAGGCCAGCGGCAGCCGCTTCTCGCCCTCCGGGTCGACCTTCGTGATGTGGTCCCACTCCCGCGGGACCGGGTTCGTGTCCGCCAGCAACAACGTGCGCCCGCCGATGGAGACGAGCGTCCCGAGCGTGTCCAGCCGCCGGGCGATGGCGTCGAGGTCCGGCATAGTCGCACTGTTTTGCCCAGGTTTAAAAAGCGTATCCACTCGCC
>CAZUWC010000219.1:0-1228 GCA_964623935.1 uncultured Halobacteriales archaeon | reverse complement strand
CACATCAGCAAGACTGATTACGGTCACGCCTCAGAAACCTCCATGGACGACCGGTACGACGTGGTGATCGCGGGGGCGGGGCCGGCCGGCGCCCAGTGTGCCCGCGACCTCGCCGGCCGGGACTACGACGTGCTCGTCCTGGAGACCGAGAGCGAAGCGGAGTTTCCCAAGCAGAGCAACAAGTCGACGGCGGGGACGTTCCCGTCGATGCTGGCCTCCTTCGCCATCCCGGACGAGGTGGTGATGAACTTCACCGACAGCGTGGTCCTGGAGTCGCCGAGCCGCCACTACGTTCAGGAACAGGCCGGGGCCGTGATGGACTTCGCGGCGTTCAAGCAGTTCCTCGTGCGTGACGGCCGCGAGCGGGGCGCGGAGTACCGCTTCGACGCGCGCGTCTCGGGGCCGATCGTGGAGGACGGCGAGGTCGTCGGCGTCGAGTACAACGGCGGCGAGGCAGTCTACGGCGAGATAATGGTGGACGCGACGGGACCCGCGGCGCCGCTGGCCCGGGAACTGGGTGTCAGCGACCTCGAACGCGAGCGCCAGGCCATCGGCGTCGAGTTCGAGTTCGAGGGCATCGAGGTGGACCACGACGACTACGCGGACCTCCACGACGCGATGATGCTCCGCCTGGACCACGACCTCGCGCCCGGCGGGTACTCGTGGCTCTTCCACACCGGCGCGGACACCGCCAAGGTGGGGCTGTGTTACATCCAGAACGAGTTCCACCGCGAGCGGGCACGCGACGGGATGACCATCGACGACTACCTCGAGTACTGGCTCGAGACCGACCCACGCCTGGCGGACGCCGAACGGCTCGAAGGGAAACAACACCGCGGGTCGGCACACATCCAGCCCCCGGGCACGCTGTGTACGGACAGCTTCATGGCCATCGGCGACACCGTGCCGACGATCGACCCGCTGTGGGGCGAGGGGATCCACAAGGGCATGAAGTCCGCCCGCGCGGCGGCGGTCACTGCCGACACCTGCCTCACGCCCGCCGAGCCGGACACCTCCCAGGAGGCGATGGAACGCTACGAGGAGCTGTGGCACTCGGATGTCGCCCCGCGGATGGACTCGCGACTGTTGATGACCGAACTCCTCTACTTCGCACCCAACGAACGGTACGACCAGCTGATGGCGGACCTCGCGCGCGTCGAGGGGGACACACTGGCCGAGATCAACGCCGGGAACAAGCTCGCGATGCGCCACATCGTCCACCTCTCGG
>CAZUWC010000218.1:0-4124 GCA_964623935.1 uncultured Halobacteriales archaeon | reverse complement strand
GGGGTTGGGGGATCGGGGGTACCGGCTCGGGAGAGTCGGTATAAGGCGACGACTCGCGTACGAGCGTCGCACGGCATCGTCCCCGTGATGCCGTATCTGTCTATACTACAGATGGGGGTAAAAATTCTATTGCTAACTGGTTAGGTATCCCGTCCGATCGACGGATTTCGGGTGGTCGAACGTGGGGTTCGACGGCTCACAGGAGCTGTTCGAGCTGGCGGCGTCGGCCAGCGAGGTCGACGGCCGGATCGAGGTCCGGGTCGCGGGCCAGTCTGTCGAGGACCAGGAGCGGATCGGTGCCCGCTCGTTCCACGTCCTCCAACAGTTCGGCAATCTCCGAGCGGTACAGTGCCAGGTTCTCCAGCAACCCGACGACGAGTGCCATGGGGACTGCCGCTCGGGGGTCACTCGGGAAGGCGTCGCTCACCTGCTGCAGCGGTGGTGACTCTGCCGGTGGGTCCGACACCGGGTGCAACGAGAGACAGCGCCGGCACAGTGCAGCGCCGGGTTCCTCGCCCGGCAGCAGCGACCGGTGCTCCTCTGGCACGGCGAGGGCGACGGTCGGCGTCTGACAGTCGGGACAATCCATGCGAGGAAACCGTCGAGTATGCGCAGGCCGGGAATTGAACTGGGCGAGACGTTCCGGGACTGCGACTCGCTTGCCCGATTCCCGGCTGCTCGTTCGTCGCTTCGCTCACTGCGCCGGCCGGGAATTGAACCCGGGCTATGAGCTTGGGAAGCTCATGTCCTACCACTAGACCACCGGCGCACGGACACTACTCCCGGGATCGGGTGCAACGTACCCGACGGTTTCTTCCGATTGCACTTGAACGTAGCGTTCCGGAATCGAACGAACGTCCACTCCTGTGACGTCACCGTGCGCTATTTGACGGGCCATTCCTAACCGCCGCACATGTCGGACGTTGTGCGGGCGGACACTCCGCTCGATCTTACCCTCTCGGACTCGGAACTCGAAGCGTACCGCGAGCAGATCACGGCCTTCATCGCGGAGACGGTCGAGACGGCCGGGGCCGACGAGGCCGTCATCGCCCTCTCGGGTGGCATCGACAGCACGCTCACGTCCCACCTGGCCGTCGAGGCGCTGGGCCGGGAGTCCGTCTACGGACTGGTGCTCCCCAGCGAGGTCAACCGCGAGGAGAACATGAGCGACGCCGAGCGCGTCGCCGCCGAGTTGCTCGACATCGAGTACGACGTCGTGGAGATCGGCCCGCTGGTCGACGCCATCCGCGAGACGGTCCCCGGGGCGATGGTCGCCGGCGACGCCGACCGCCGCCGGACGGCCGTGGGGAATCTCCGGGCACGACTGCGTGCGGTGTTGAACTACTACGCCGCCAACAGCCGGAACGCCGTCGTCGTCGGCACCGGCAACCGCAGCGAGGCACAGGTGGGTTATTTCACCAAGTACGGCGACGGCGCCGTCGACTGCCTGCCCGTCGCACCCCTCTACAAACAGCAGGTCCGCCAGCTCGCCCGCCACGTCGGCGTCCCCGAGGACCTTGCAGCGAAGACCGCCAGTGCCGAACTCTGGTCCGACCAGACCGACGAGGCGGAACTCGGCATCGACTACGATACGCTGGACTCGGTGCTCGCGCTCCACGTCGACGGGCCACTCTCGCCGTCCGCGACCGCCGAGGAACTCGGACTCGACCGCGATGTCGTCGAGCGCGTCCGCGCGATGTACGAGCGTAGCGCACACAAGCGCGCGTTCCCGCCCGGACCCGGGCCGCTGTACTGACGTCTCCGGTCTGCTCGACCACGAACGAGCGGGCTACCCGCTCTCGTTGGTCTCGACGACGATCCGCACGTCGTCGCCCTGGTTCGCGTTCGCGGCGTCGACTCCCACGAGGACGTACGTCTGCGGGTCGACCGGCTCGCCGTTCACCGTCACGGTGACGTCCGTACCGGGGTCGCTGTCCCGGTAGACGGTCCCCTCGAAGACGACGATCTCTTCGCTGACGCCGATATCGAGCGACGCCATCGCCCACTCGAGCGTGACGCCGGTCGCGTGCTTGTGCCAGACCTGGCCGTCGCCACCCTCGAAGTGGAATTTGTCGGCCCGGAGCTGGTACGTCTGGCGGCTGAAGTCGATCCGCTGGCCGTCGATGACCACCTCCATGGTGCCGTGTTCGTGGGCACTCCCCGTCGGTCCGGGCGTCTGGGCGACCTCCCCGAGACTCGCCTCGCCCGCGTCTGCGTTGCCCTCGGTCCCGGTATCGGTGGCAGGTGAGGCGTCGCCCCCGCCGACGAAGACGACGACGTAGACCACCACGAGGACGGCTGCGAGCAAGACGAGACCGAGCACGAGCGGTCCCGTCGGGAGTCCACCGCCGTCGTCCCCGAGTTCGCTCTCGACCCGGCGCTGGTCGATCGCTCCCAGTTCCCCCTCGTGGTCCTCCCTGAGGTGGCGCAGGTACGCCCCCTCGTCGTCGAAGGAGTCCCCACAGTAGTCACAGTCCGGCATTCCTCCCCCTCTTTGGCGCTGTCATATTCAGCCGTTTCGGTTCTCGACGTCCGCGGACGCGACGAGTCCTGCGAACGCTGTGGCCTCCCGGTCTTCCCGGCGCTCGGGCGGGGCGTCGTCGCGCAGGCGGGCCGCGATTGCTCGCACCGCCTCGGCGTCGTTGGCCGCGATTTCGAGTGCGACCTCCAGCGGGTCCTCGACGACGCGGCTGACCAGCCCCATCCGTCGGGCCTCGCTGGCGTCGACGGGCCGTCCCGACAGCGCCAGGTCCATCGCCTCGCCCTGGCCGACGACCTCGGGGAGCCGGACGGTCCCGCCCCAGGCGCCCAGCAGACCGATGGTGACGCCGGTCGCCGCCAGGGTGGCGTCGGGCGTGGCGACGCGGACGTCACACGCCAGCGCGAGTTCGAGCCCCCCACCGCGTGCTGCCCCGTCCACACCCGCGACGACGGCCCCGTCGTAGTCAGCCAGTGCCGTTGCGACCGCCTGGCCGTGCCGGGCGAACGCCGCCGCGTCCTCGCCGGTCAGTCCCGCGACCGTCTCGAGGTCGGCGCCAGCACAGAATGCCTCGCCCGCGCCCTGCAGGTAGACGACCGGTTCGGTCGCCGCCTCGACGGTGCTCCGGAGGTCGTCGAGTCCCGCCTCCGTGAGGGCGTTCCGGCTGTCGGGACGGTCGAGCGTCACGACGCGCACGTCGCCGTCCCCGTCGACGGCAGTCCGTATCATGGGCCCAGCAGGCATGCCGTTTCCAAAGGTCTTTGCCCTTTCCCTCGCTAGATAGCGACAATGGAGGACGTCGCGGCAGTCCGACGAGCAGCGCTGGACGCGACGGCGGACGTCGAACCCGCGCCGCTCCGGGAGCGGATCGCCGCCCACCTCGACGGGGGGTCGATGGTCCCTGGCGTACTGACGATTCTCGCGGCACGCACGGTTGCGGACGGTGCCTCGGGTCCCCTCGCGGACAGCAACGGCGGTCTCCTGGAACCCGCCGCGAACCGCGCGGCGGGCGTCCAGTTAATCTACGAGGGGTTGCGACTGACCCGCGAACTCTCCCAAGACGAACCCTGGACCGTCGGCGAGAAAGACGATGGCGACCTCGCGATCATCGTCGCCGACGTGCTCGTCTCGCGTGGCTTCTACCTCCTCGCCCGGTCGGAGGCAGCCGACGCCGCCGTGGCCACCGTCCGGGCCTTCGGCCGCGACCAGTCCGTCCGCCAGGAGACCGACGACGCCTCGCTGGACCGGAACCTCGAGGCCGACGTCCTCGAACTGGCGGTTGTCGCGGGCGCCACGCTGGAGGGGTCCGTCTCCCCGCACCTGCGCGAGTACGCGGCCAGCCTGGCCAACGGCAGCCCATTCCCCGACGCGGAGGCCTTTTTCCCGGAGACCGTCGCTGAGGACCTCGCCGCCTCCAGCCTCGAATCCACGGGGGGCGAGGGCGTGAGGACGTCCGCCGACCACTGAACCGAAACCCCTAAAGAGCGAAGGAGGCAACCGGAAAGTGCGTGCCTGGGTAGCTTAGCGGTAAAGCGCGTCCTTGGTAAGGACGAGAGCCCGGGTTCAAATCCCGGCCTAGGCTCTCTTTCCCGTTTTCAGGTGTTAGACCGTCTCTACGTGATCAATTATACTGCTCTCGGATGGG
>CAZUWC010000217.1:0-4129 GCA_964623935.1 uncultured Halobacteriales archaeon | reverse complement strand
AGGCGTCCTTGTCCTGCCAGCCGATGTTCGTCGAGAGCCCCTTGTCGTGCATCATGTTCGTCGTGGGCGCGCCGACGCGGGACTTCTCGTCTTTCTCGCGGGCGTCGAAGGCCCGCCACTCGGGGCCGGGGTCGATCTCGTCCTCCTCGACGACCAGTCCACACTCCTCACAGACCGTCTCCCCGTGCTCCGCGTCGGACGCGAGGTTTCCCCCGCACTCGGGACAGACGAGTCCCTCGGACTGGTCGGACTCCTGTTGTTCGGTCTCTTGCTCGCGCGCCTCTCGTCTCGTGGTGGTGTCGGTCATCGTGGGCTGGAGGGGGCTGAAGACTGCGCTGAAAACGTCTGGATACAATAATTTGTTGGTCCCAGACCGACTTAAATTCTTCGGCTGTTCGAGCGTCGAGTCGGGCGATTTCGGCCGAAGCGGCGTATCGAAACCCTTACCGCTGGTCTGGTACACCCAACAGTCATGAGCGAATCCCCCGTCGACCCCGAGGAGGTCCGCCACGTCGCCGACCTCGCACGGGTGAACCTGGACGAGGAGGAGGTGACGGCCTTCGCCGCGCAGTTCGCCGACATTCTCGAGTACTTCGAGACGCTGGACGAGGTGCCCGAGACCGACAGCGACCCCGCTCTGAGGAACGTGATGCGCGCCGACGAGGTCAGCGAGGGCCTCTCCCAGTCCGAGGCCTTGCGGAACGCCCCCGAGACCGAGGACGGCCAGTTCAAGGGGCCGCGGGTGTCCTGAATGGACCACAACGGCTACATCACCGAGGAACCCATCGAGGGCGCCGAGGAGGGCCCACTGGCCGGGAAGACCGTCGCGGTCAAGGACAACATCTCGACGGCGGGCGTCAGGACCACCTGTGGCTCGGCGATGCTCGCGGAGTACGTCCCGCCCTACGACGCGACCGTCGTCGAGCGCCTGAAGGAGGCGGGCGCGACCATCCCCGGCAAGACCAACATGGACGAGTTCGGAATGGGGACGACCACCGAGACGTCGGCCTACGGCCCGGTCGAGAACCCCGCTGCCGAGGGGTACGTCCCCGGGGGGTCCTCGGGCGGGTCGGCCGCCGTGGTCGCGGCCGGCGATGCCGACATGGCGCTGGGTTCGGATACCGGCGGGTCCGTGCGCTGTCCCGCCGCCTTCTGTGGTGTCGTGGGCATCAAACCCACCTACGGCCTCGTCTCCCGGTACGGCCTGGTGGCCTACGCCAACAGCCTCGAACAGATCGGCCCCATCGCCCCCACTGTCGCGGAGGCCGCGGCACTGCTGGAGGTCATCGCTGGCCCCGACGAGCGTGACGCCACCACCAGGGACGCACGCGAGGCGGGCGGCTCCTACGACTTCACCGGGGCCGCGGACGGCGACGTCGACGGGATGGAGGTCGGCGTCCCGACGGAACTGATCGAGGGCGCCGACCCGGCGGTGGTCGAGCAGTTCTGGGCGGCCATCGACGACCTGGAGGCGGCGGGCGCCAGCTACCACGAGGTCGACCTCCCGAGCCTCGAACACGCCGTCGAAGCGTACTACGTGATCGCGATGTCCGAGGCGTCCTCGAACCTGGCCCGCTTCGACGGCGTCCGCTACGGCGTCTCCGGGGGCGACGACGGCGACTGGAACGAGACCTTCGCCCGGGCCCGCGAGGAGGGCTTCGGCCCCGAAGTGAAGCGGCGCATCTTGCTTGGAACGTTCGCCCTCTCGGCGGGCTACCAGGACAAGTACTACAGGAAGGCCCAGGACGCACGGGCGTGGGTCAAGCAGGACTTCGACCAGGCGCTCGCCGAAGCGGACGTGCTGGCCTCGCCGACGATGCCGGTCCCGCCCCTGAAACGGGGCGAGAGTCTCGACGACCCGCTGCAGATGTACCTCGCAGACGCCAACACCACGCCGGTCAACCTCGCGAACCTGCCCGCGATTTCTGTGCCTGCCGGCGAGACCGACGACGGCCGTCCCGTCGGCATGCAACTGGTCGGCCCCGCCTTCGGGGAGCGGGCGGTCATCCGGGCCGGCAGCGCCCTCGCGTAGCGGTTCGCCGTGGCCGATGTCCGGGGGCGCAAGGTCCAAGGGAACTGGACCCTTATCAAGAGCATCTTGCGATGGGAGGGAACGACCACATCCCCGCGGAGGCGTTCACGGCCGCCCTGGCGGAGCTCGACCGGACGGACCTGGCGGAGTTCGTCGCCGACGTCTACCGCGAGATGGGCGAGGACGTCGTCGTCGACCCGCCGGTCGTCACCGTCCACAGCGATGGGGACCCGGTCCGGCTGGGGGCCCTCACGGGCGAGTCCGACCCGCACCCGGATGCTATCGACGGGGTCGTCACTGCCGACCCCGAACTGGCACCCGAGAGACCGGCCATCGCTCCCGCCGACCTCCGACAGCGGGTGCTGTACGCGCTCTCTCCCGCGAGAGCCGACGAACTCTGCGAGGCGTACCTCGACCGCCCGGCCCGGTCGGCCGAGTACGCGCCGGTACGGCCGGCCGAACCCGACTCCGAACCGGGTAGCGGGGACAGGGAGGAAGGAGTCCGCGGCGAACCGCCTGCCGGGGCCGACAGATCGCTGGCGGGGACGTGGCTGGAACCGCTGGCAGACGTGGTGGGCCCGCAGGCCGTGCTGGTCGGCGTGCTCGCGGTGGTCGTCGTCGCGACCAGCGCGGGCGCGGTGTTCGTCGGGGGGCTCGTCCCGTCCGACGGGGACGCCGCCCTCGCAACGGCGGGGGAAGACACCGGCGACGGCGGAGCCGCCGCGACGCCGACGGCGACGAGCGAGGGTGGTGACGGATCGATCGAGGAACCCCTGGAGGCCGGCCAGCGGGACTGGGGCGGGTGGGAGGCCATCCCGAACGGGCTCCCCAACTCCGGGGAGACGCCGACGCCGACCCCGACGCCGGGGAGCGACGGGGGATCAGACATCACGGACCTGGGCGCCGACCGGTACACCGACCTCGAACCGACATGCGAGCGGTCGTTCCTGCACGTCGTCCAGATCCAGATGAACGCCCTGAAGTACAACGACAACGAGACGAACGACGGCATCCGGACCGTCCGGCGGTTCGCCTCGCCGCGCAACCGCGAGGCCGTCGGCTCCCTCCAGCAGTTCGTCCGGATCATCAGGAGCGACACCTACGCGCCGATGCTCACCTACGACAGCGCCGAATACGCTCCCCGGCGGACGGGAGCCGACAGCGCCGTCGTCCGCGTGGTCACCCGCGAGGACGGCAACGTCACGGCCAGGTACGCGTTCCGCCTGCGCAAGCAGGACGGCGAGGAGTACGACGGCTGCTGGATGACCGAGGGCGTCCAGTCGCTGACCGGGGGCGCGGGCTCGGACGTCGAGTGATATATGTCGGTCCCCCGCCGAGAGGGGGTATGCGCGTCGAGAACAGTTTCGTGCCGGTCCGTGGCGTGGGCGAACGGACCGAACGGAAACTCTGGAAACGCGGGGTGACGACCTGGGACGAGTTCGACGGGACGGTCCCGGGTCCAGCCCCGGCCGATCGCGTCGAGTCGTTCATCGCGACTGCGAGCGAGCGCCTCGACGACGGCGACGCCGCCTTCTTCGGCGAGGCCCTCCCCGGGGGTTGCCAGTGGCGCCTCTACGAGAACTTCCGCGAGGAGACCTGCTTTCTCGACATCGAGACCACCGGCCTGGACCGGCATACCGACGACGTGACGGTCGTGAGCTGTCACCGCGACGGTGAGACGGAGACGTTCGTCCGCGGGCGCGACCTCACCCGCGAGCGCCTCGCCCGACACCTCGAGGAGGCGGGCCTGCTGGTGACATTCAACGGGAAGCGCTTCGACGTTCCCTTTCTGGAGGAGGCGTTCGGGCTGGAGTTCCCGATGCCCCACGTCGACCTCATGTACCCCTGCCGCCGGCTGGACATGACGGGCGGGCTCGACGCGATCGAGCGCGAACTGGGCATCGGCCGCGACCGGCGGGACATCTCCGGGGAGGACGCCGTCCGCCTCTGGCACGAGTACGAGCGCGGCGACGAGCGCGCCCTGGAGACGCTGGTCTCGTACAACCGCGACGACACTGTCAACCTCCAGCAGCTCCTCGACACCGTGACGCGTCGCCTCCACGAACGGGTGTTCGAGCCGGCAGTCCGCGGGTAGCT